>JAUPWC010000150.1 GCA_030916665.1 Verrucomicrobiota bacterium | reverse complement strand
CACCAGCACCAAGCACACCGTCGGCGTCGGCATGGGGCTCACCATCGCCCGCCACTCGATGCGCAACCTCGGCGGCGAAGTCATCCTCGCCGACCGCCAGGGCGGCGGTGCCATCTGCACCATCCGCCATCCGCTGGAACGCCGCAACCGCCAGGCGGCGACGTAACCCGCGCCATGGCCCAGCTCGCGTTCCTCGGCGCCGGCAACCTCGCCTCGGCCATCGTCCGCGGCCTGCTCGCGCAGCAGGTTTGCGCCCCCGCCGATCTCGCCTGCACGAGCAAGGGCGGCGATACCGCCTCGCGCCTCGCCGCCGCCACCGGCATCGCCCACCAGCCCGACCTCGCTAAGCTGCTCGGCCCGGCCGACGTCGTCATCGTCGCGTTCAAGCCCCAGTCGCTCGCCGCGGCCGACCCGCAGCTCGCCGAGCTGACCCGCGGCAAACTCGTGCTTTCGGTCCTCGCCGGCAAAAAACTCGCCACCCTCGCCCGCACCTTCCCGCACGCCCGCAATCTCGTGCGCACGATGCCCAACACCCCCGCCGCCATCGGCGCCGGCATCACGCCCTTCTGTTCGCTGCAACCGCTCGCGGCCGATGACAGCGCGCTCGTCACCCGCATCCTCGAGGCGCTCGGCGTGTGCCTCCCGCTCGACGAACAATACTTCGACGCCCTCACCGCCGTCGGTGGCAGCGGCCCAGCCTTCCTCTTTGAATTCGTCGCCGGTCTGCGCGACGCCGCCCTCGCCGCCGGCCTGCCGCCCGAGGTCGCCCCGCGGATGGCCCTCGAAACCGTGCTAGGCGCCGCCCGCCTTCTCGCCCGCACCGGCGAAACACCCGAGGCCCTCCGCGACAAGGTCACCTCGCCCAACGGCACCACCTACGCCGGCCTGCAGGTCCTCGCCCAGCGTCAGTTCCGCGACACCCTCAGGGAAACCGTCGCCGCCGCCACCCGCCGAGCCGGCGAGCTGTCGAAGGACTGACCCTGTAGCGGCGGTCTATGAGCGCCGAAGTTCGAAACGGCGCTCACAGAGCGCCGCTACAGCCTCCCGCCCTCCACTTGCTCCTTGATCCTTGTTCCTTGTTACCTTCCCCTCCCCGCATGGGCATGGAATTCGGCTGGTGGGAAAAAGACGAGGAAGGCAAAAAGTGGCAGATCAACGCACGCTTCCACGGCGGCCACGTCGTGTTCAGCCGTCATCACGGTCACCACACCTCTTGGGAGGATTTCGACCCCACCGACGAGCAATGGGACCGTCTGCTCAGCGAGGCCGAGCGCCGCCTCCCCCGCCGCCTGATGAGCACGAAGGAATTCAACGCGCTCAAGGCCCAGCGGCCGAAATAGTCCGCTGCGCGGAGTGTAGCCGCGCTTGAGTCCCGCGCACGCAGGACGAAAGCGTGGTGATTCGCGATCACCTGTAACTCATAACAAATATCCGCCTCACCGCAGGAGAGGCTTCACCATCGGCCAGAGGAAATGCAGCGCCGGCGCGATCTCGTGCGGACGCTCCGCGAGCCAGCGATCGATCTCCTCCGGCGTGAACCAGTCGCCGCGCTCGACCTCCTCGGACTGGAGCCTGAACGGCCCCTCGGTATCCACCCGATAGACCCACACAAATTCCTGCCCCGTCTCCTCGCGCGCCTCGATCTTGAAGAGCGGCTGCGGCGGTTTCGCCGGACGACAGCCCAGCTCCTCCTCCAGCTCGCGCACCGCGGTGCCGTCGTAGTCCTCGCCCGCGCCCACGTGCCCCGCCGCCGACGTGTTCCAGAAGCCCGGAAACATATCCTTGGTCTTCGAGCGCTGCTGTAGGAAAACCTTCCCCGCCCGGTTCACCACCAGCAGGTGGACCGCCCGGTGTCGCAGCTTGAGCCGGTGCACCTCGCGCCGCGGCAACTGCCCGGTGACGCGATCCCGCTCGTCAACCACGTCGAAAAGTTCGTCCAGGTTCTGTCCCATGCGTTCATTTCAATCGGTCCGGCGCCGGCCGCAAGCGCGGAGCCGCGACGATGTTCCGGGCTTTGTGCGAGCGGGCTTGCTCCGACCAACCGGGTCGCGCTCCCGACGCAAGCGCCGCTTTCCGGCTTTCGTCCTCCGCGGGTTTGTGCTCATCCTTTCACGCCCCGCCGCACCCCGCTCCCCATGAATCATCTGCTCGCCCTCTGGTTGCCGATCCTGCTCAGCGCGGTGGTCGTGTTCGTCATCAGTTCCCTCATCCACATGGTCTTCAAATGGCACGCCTCCGACTACGGCCGTCTCGCCAACGAGGATGTCGTGCGCGATGCGGTCCGTGCCGGCGCGCCCCAGCCCGGCCGTTACGTGATGCCGTTCTGCGCCGACATGAAGGACATGGCCGGCGAGTCCATGAAACGGAAATACGCGGAAGGCCCTGTCGCGCATATCACCGTCGGCCCAAACGGCCTGCCCAGCATGGGCAAGTATCTCGGCCTGTGGTTCGCCTGGAGCCTGGTAATCGCGATCGTCGCCGCATTCCTCACGACGCAGACGGTGGGCGGCTATCCCCAGTTTGCCCGCAAGGCGGCCAAGCTTTTCGGCGCCATCGTCTTCATCGCCCATGGCTTCGGCTCGGTCACGGAATCCATCTGGATGATGCGCCCCTGGTCCTCGACCGCCAAATACCTCCTCGACTCCGCGCTCTACGCCGTCGCCTCCGGCCTCGTGCTCTACTGGCTGTGGGAATGAACCGGCACGCGGACGCGACATTTCGAACGTGGGCGCACGGGGTCGCACCCGGGACCGGGGGTGGGCACCGTGGACCCGGGCCGGCCGTTTCCCATCTACCCCCTCCACTTCCGGCTTTTGTGTCCGAACGGTATCTGCAAGATAGCCGCCATTTGCCACCTTTTCGCCCGATCCCTACCCTATGAGCAACCCGAACCGTTCCGCGATCACCACCGTCAAAGTCCGCCCGATGGCCTACCTTGCCCTGGCGGCCAGCATCGTGGGGGTTGTCACCCTCGCCTCCGCCTTGTCGGCTTTCTTCTGCCTGCAGTTTCTGTCGCAGGTGCTGGATGTCGTGGCCGCGGCGCCGGCCCTGGGGTCGGAGCTGAATGCCATCCTCGCCGGGATGTACAAGAACCTCTTCATCATCCTGGCGGCGATCGTCGTGATCGTGTCGCTGCTGGTGGCGGTTGTCCTGTATTTCCAGCTCTCGCGCATCGTCGGCGCCGAGTTCGCGCTCAACCGCCACGTCCGGGAAAAGCTGCTGCAGGGCGACCTGAGCCCGGTGACCCTGCGCAAGGGCGACTTCTTCCACGAACTCGCGGCCAACCTGAACCGCTTCGTCGCAAAGACCAAGGGCGGCGGCGGCTCCGCTTCCTGAAACCGGAAGCGGAGCAGGATTTCAGATTCAAAATCTCAGATTTCAGATTGAAGCTGGTTTCGAATTCAGGAGTCCGTGTTTCGGGTCTGAAATTTTAATTCTGTAATCTGAAATTTAGCTGCTTGCCCTCTCCGCGCCGGGTGCCCCGGCGGCAGGTGCCTGGCGAGCAGTTCCTGAAACGCCGCCTCACCTTCCCTGCGCTTCAGCCCCTTCCGGTAGCTGGCTTTTGATTTCGCATTCATGTGGCGCTGCCCGGTCATCTGATATTTTTATTTTGAAATCTGCGATCTCGCTTCAGCAGATCACCATCAGCCTCGGCTGGCCGGGGATCGTGGCCGGCGCGCGGTGGACGCAGGGCGACACCGGGCTGCCGGGCCAGTCCACTGCGATGCGCCAAAGATTGAAGTGACCGAAGTTGTAAGGCACCGCGTCCGGCCGCGCCGCGTAATGCAGGTCGTAGCAATGCTCGTGCAGGAAGTCGCGGAAGTCCGCATCGTCCGCCCCGCCGTAAAGTTTCAGCAGCTCCGCTCGCGTGGCCGGCACGTCCACGCGCCGCACGGCATCCTCGTTGCGCAGGCCCTCGCTCGGCGAGCCGTGGTAAGTGCAGAGCCAGGTGTCGGCCTCGACCGGCGCGCTGTCCGCATGCCAGGAAAACACATCCGTCGCCACCGGCCCGGCCTCCTCGTCGCGCGGGTAGCCGTGGATGCAATTGAGCACCGGATCGCGCTCCTGCTCGCGCAGCAACCGCAGGTCATCGAGGATCGCGGCCACCGCCGCACGCCCGGCCGGGCTCAGGTCCAACGCCCGCAGCCGCGCCTCGTCGATCACGTCGATGGGCTGGCCGGAACCGGGCTCTCCCGCCGACAGCGCCTGCACCACCTCCCCGAAATCCCCCGCCAGCGCCCGCGGCCAGCAGAGCGCGTTCACGCCGTCGGTGAAAGGCGCCGCGGCCAGTTCCGCAAAACTCCCCACGGTGCGGATGCGGGGGTAGGTGGGGATGGAAAAGTCAGACATGGAAACGGGATTGAACACAAAGCAGCCAAGAACCGAAGGCCGGAAGAGGCAATGAAAGGACTACAGACCCATCCAAAACTAGCCACGGATGGCACGGATGATCACGGATCATGGGCGGGCCGGTTTCCGCACCGGCCGACTGCGACCGCCCGTTGCCATCCCTTGGAGCGCGGGCGACCCCGCCCGCGTTCTGCCACTTCAAAGCAGTCCGTGGTCCCTAGTTAGTGGTCCCTCCTCTTGAACCACCAAGACACGGAGGCACTGAGGGTCGAACCGGGTTAACCACTAATCCACACTTATTGACGCTAATGGCCGAAGCCTCGCACAGACGCTTGATGATGCTGACTCTGATCCAGTCAGGTCCAAGGATCTCCCATCGCGACGTCGGACTAGGCACTAAGAGCATCCGACCTCCCCGAGCCTCTGCGCTCATCTCCCTGCACCTTTCTCCCTTCTCCTCTCTCCCTTCTCCAGCCTCCCGGCCTCAGTTTTGCTTCGCAAGAACTGTGGACCGGTGCCGGGTTGCGAGCACGCAACAACGGCACTGCCTCCCTTCTCCCTTCTGCGCTCCCCTTCTCCCGGCCTCATTCTACCACGGCGCCGCGATCACGCCGGTGGTGACGGCCTTCCAAAACGGCACAAGATCGGGATCGGTCTTGGCCAGGTCGCGATAGGCGCTCTCGCGACGGACGGCTTCGCGCAGCCAGTTGTGGGCGTCGGTCAGGCGAGCCTGCTGGGCGGCGTAGCAGGCGAGGTTGAACCAGATGACGGCCTCCTGCGGAAACCGCTCCCGGGCCTCCAGGAGGATCTGTTCCGCCTTTTCGATGGACTGCGCCCGCCGCACGGCGAAGGCCAGGCTCACGGCATACTGCGGCTCCGTCGGGTCCTGCTTCACCAACCGCCGCAACAGCGGCACCGCGCGCGCCCAGCGCTTCGCCGACAGGTGCAACTGCGCCCGGAACTGCACCACCTCCGACCGCTCGCGAAACGCCGCCGGGATCAGTCGCAGCGCCCGGTCCGCCGCCGCGAAGTTCTCCAGCAACAGCCACCCCTGCGCCCGCTCGAAATGCTTGGCGAACTTCAGCTGGTCATCGCGGCCCGGTTCCATGCGCTTGAACACTAAGGAGCCAAGCCGCAAAGCAAGTCAGGGATTGGAGAACTGGACTGCTACTTGCCCTTTCGCGTCAGCCTGACGGCCTGCTTAACGAACTTCCCTTCCCGCGCGATACCCTCGGCTTCGAGGCGCTCGAATTGCGGATGCACGAAGATCGGCGACTGCACGGACGCGCCGCCGGGGGCGTCCTCGGTCGCATCCTTCATCGCGCCGGCGAAGGCGGCGACAATGCCGT
>JAUPWC010000149.1 GCA_030916665.1 Verrucomicrobiota bacterium | reverse complement strand
GTGTGGCCGCCGTTCTTCGAGCAGCCCTTCGCGCGGAGCGGGCAGGGGACGGCGTGGGACGGGCTCAGCCGCTACGATCTCACGAAATACAACCCGTGGTATTTCGGCCGCCTGCGGGCCTTCTCCGCCGAGGCGCGCCGCGAGGGCGTCGTGCTGGTCAACGAAATGTATTTCCAGCACAACATCATCGAGTCGGGCGCGCACTGGGTGGATTCGCCGTGGCGTCCGGTGAACAACATCAACGCCACGCCGTTCCCCGAGCCGCCGCCGTTCACCGGCGACACGATCAAGATGGCCGACGAGTTCTACCACCTCTCCGACCCGGACTACCGCGCCTTGCACCGGGCCTACATCCGGCAGTGCCTCGCCAACCTCGCCGGTGAGCCGAATGTCATCCACACGCTCTCGGCCGAGAACAGCGGCCCGCTGCATTTCATGCAGTTCTGGCTCGACGTGGTGGCGGAATGGAAAAAGGAAACCGGCAAGCACCCGCTCATCGCGCTCAGCGCCTGCAAGGACGTGCAGGACGCCATCCTCGCCGACCCGGTGCGTGGCGCGACCGTGGACATCATCGACCTGACCTACTGGTTCCGCACGGACAAGGGCGAGGAGTTTGCCCCCGCCGGCGGGCAGTCGCTCGCCCCGCGCCAGCACCTGCGCAAGTGGAAGGGCGGCCGCCCCAGCGCCGCCTCGATCCGCGCGATGGCGGAGGAATACCGCGCGAAGTTCCCCGGCAAGGCCGTGATCACCGGCCTGGACCAGGCGGGCGACGTGCAGCCGTGACAACTGCAACCATCATCTTCGACCGAGTCACAATACCCATGCCTGTCATTCTGAGCGGAGCGAAGAATCCAGAGAGATGCACACCAGCGGACGCGCCACTGGATTCTTCGCTGCGCTCAGAATGACAGGTGAGGTGAGTCTTGTATCAACCGCTGCATCTGCCGGCCCCCCAATGACCCTTTCCCCCATGAAACTAACCCGCATCCTGTCCCTCCTGAGTCTTGGCGCTGCCCTGCTGGGCGCCGCGCCCGTCACCGTTGAAAAATGGGGCGTGTTCGAGCTCGAGCTGAAGGGTCCGAGCGAGGGCAATCCGTTCACCGAGGTCCGCTTCGGCGCCGTGTTCACCAATGGCGCGACGACCGTCGAGGTGCCCGGCTTCTACGACGGCGACGGCAGCTACAAGGTCCGCTTCATGCCCGCCACCACCGGCGAGTGGCGCTATGAGACGAAGGCCAACCGCTGGCCGTTGACCGGCAAGCTCGGCAGCTTCGTCGCGAAGCCGCCCGCGAAGGGCAACCACGGTCCGGTGCGCGTCGCCAACACCTTCCACTTCGCCTACGCCGACGGCACGCCGTTCAAGCAGATCGGCACCACGATCTACAATTGGACCGACACGCCGGAGGCGGTGCAGGAGGAGACCCTGAAGACGCTCGCGAACGCGCCCTTCAACAAGATCCGCATGCTGCTCACGCCGCAGCCGACGCCCTACCAGAAGACGTTCGCGCCGCCGCGCTGGCCCTTCGCCGGCACGCCGCCGACCAGCTGGGACTTCACGCGTTTCAACCCCGAGTATTTCCGTCACCTTGAGAAACGCATCGGCCAGCTCCGTGACCTCGGCATCGAGGCCGACGTGATCCTTTTCAATCCCTACGGCAAGTTTGGCTTCGAGACGATGGACGCGGCCTCCGACGAGCGTTACGTGCGCTACGTGATCGCCCGCCTCGGTGCCTACCGCAACATCTGGTGGTCGCTCGCCAACGAATACGATTTCCTGCGCACGAAGACCGAGCCCGAGTGGGACCGGCTCGGTGCGCTGGTGCAGGCCGTCGATCCCTCCAACCATCTCCGCTCGATCCACAACGGCTCGCTGCTCTTCGACAACAACCGGCCTTGGGTGACGCACGCCTCCATCCAGAACGGCGCCGCCGTCGAGGAGCCCGGTCGCGCCGAGATGTATCGCGGCGTCTGGCGCCGGCCCGTCGTCTATGACGAGGTCAAATACGAGGGCAGCAGCCCGTATCGCTGGGGCGACCTGAGCGGCGAGGAGATGGTCCACCGCTTCTGGTGCGGCACCGTCGCCGGCACCTACGTCGGCCACGGCGACTATTTCCTCGTGAACGAGGACACCTGGACCTCCTTCGGCGGAACGCTCAAGGGCCAGAGCGCCCCGCGTCTGGCCTTCCTGCGGAAAATTCTTGAGGAAGGTCCCGCGCAGGGCATCGACCCGATCGACAAATGGCAGGACCCGAACACCGGCGGCGTGCACGCCACCTACTACCTGACCTATTTCGGCCGCGCCCAGCCCACGGAGTGGCAGTTCAAGCTCTACAAGAACGGCGTCGAGGACGGCCAGCGCTACGTCGTGGACGTCATCGACACCTGGGCCATGACCGTGACGCCGGTCGAGGGCGAGTTCGTGACCAAGAAGCTCGACAACTACCACTTCGGCGACGCCGCCGGCCGCAAGGTGAAGCTGCCCGGCAAACCCGGCGTGGCGGTCCGCGTGCGCCGCATCGGCGCCGACGGCCAACCCGTGAAACTTGAACTGCAGCTGGAGGGGACATGAGCGTCATCACCGCTTGCTTGGAATTGGGGTGGAGCGCGTTGACCCCAACGCGCTTCGGGGAAAAGCGTCCTGGGGTCAGGCCGCTCCACCTCGTGCTGGTTCTCGCGAGCCTGTTTACGTCACCGGCTCTCACCGCCGCCGAACCCACCCAGCCCGCGACCCTCCCCGAGACCTGCTACCTCTTCGCTTACTTCTACCACAAGGAGGAGGCCGAGGGCTTCCGGCTCGCGTGGAGCGCCGACGGGCACCACTTCGCAAAGCTCAACGACGGCAAAAGCTACCTCAAGCCCACGGCCGGCGA
This sequence comes from Verrucomicrobiota bacterium, assembly GCA_030916665.1. GTDB lineage: Bacteria > Verrucomicrobiota > Verrucomicrobiia > Opitutales > Opitutaceae > Lacunisphaera. The sequence goes on along the minus strand of JAUPWC010000149.1, from coordinate 4,409 downwards.
GAACAAGCTCATGCGCGACCCGCACCTGCTGCGCGGGCCCGACGGCACGTTTCACCTAGTCTGGACCACGGGCTGGACGGGCAAGACCATCGGCTACGCTTCGTCCAAGGACCTGATCACCTGGTCCGAGCAAAAGACCCTGCCCGTGATGGCGCACGAACCCGAGGCGCAGAACGCCTGGGCGCCCGAGATCGTGTGGGACCCGGCGAAGCAGCATTACCTGATCCACTGGTCCACGACCATTCTCGGCAAATTCCCCGAGACGGAGATGTCCAACCGCCGCCGCGAGCGCAACCACCGCATCTACGGCACCACGACGAAGGATTTCGAGACCTTCACACCCACGAAGCTGCTCTACGACGCCGGCTACAACGTGATCGACGCCAACATCGTTCCCGCCGAGGACGGCACCGGCGACTGGCTGATGTTCGTGAAGGACGAGACCTTCGCGCCCGTCACGCAGAAGAACATCCGCCTCGTGCGCGGCCGCACGCCCGAGGGTCCGTGGGACCCGGTGTCGCCGCCCATGACCGGCAACTACTGGGCCGAGGGCCCGGCCGCCATCAAGGTCGGTGACGAATACCGCGTCTATTTCGACAAGCACATGCTCGATTTCATCGGCCTCGTGCGCTCGCGCGACCTCAAGACCTGGGAGGACGTCAGCGACCGGGTAACCTTCCCGCCGCAGGCGCGTCACGGCTGCATCCTCGCCGTGCCCCGCGCGGTGGTGGAAAGGCTGCTGAATGCTGCCTCCGGTCGCGCGGTGCCATGAAGGGGTGTTGTTGTCATTCCGACTTCCGGTCCCTGCGCTCCCGCGCAGGGCTACAGGTGGCCGTGGCCCGGCCCGGGAGGGCCGGGATCTGAACATGCCACATTCCCTCTCCGTTCCCGATCTCGCCGTCCTGCTGGCCTACCTGGTCGGCGTGACGGGCTTCGGCTGCTGGTTCTACCGGCGGAACCGGGAGAGCGAGCGCTTCATGTCGGCGGGCCGCTCGCTGCCCGGCTGGGCGGTGGGGCTGTCCATCTTCGGGTCCTACGTCAGCAGCATCAGTTTCCTCGCGAACCCCGGAAAGTCCTACGCGGACAACTGGAACGCCTTCGTCTTTGCCCTGACGCTGCCGGTGGCGGCGTTCATCGCGGTGAAGTGGTTCGTCCCGTTCTACCGGCGCTCGGGTGATCTCTCGGCCTACCATCATCTGGAGCAACGTTTCGGGACCTGGGCCTGCACGTATGCGGTGTTCTGTTACCTGCTGACGCAGGTCGCGCGCCTCGGCACGATCCTCTACCTGCTCGCGCTGGCCCTCGTGCCGCTCACGGGCTGGGACATCCGCGCGATCATCCTCGTGGCCGGTGCGGTCGTCATCATCTACCCGCTGGTCGGTGGCACCGAGGCGGTGGTGTGGACGGGCGTGGTGCAGGCCGTGGTGCTCGTCGGCGGAGCGATGGCGGCGGTGGCGGTCATTCTGTTCCAGATACCCGGCGGCGCCGCGGAAGTTTTCGGCGTGGCCGCCGCGCAGGGGAAATTCAGCCTCGGCAGCCTCGACGGGAGCCTGAGCCGCTCGACGTTCTGGGTCGTGCTGATCTACGGCCTCGTGATCAACCTGCAGAACTTCGGCATCGATCAGAGCTACGTGCAGCGCTACGTGACGGCGGAGTCTGATCGCGCCGCCGCGCGCAGCGTGTGGCTCGGCGCGCTGCTCTACTTGCCCGTGGGCGCGGCGTTCTTCTTCATCGGCACGGGGCTCTTTGCCTTCTACGCCGTGCAACCGGAACTGCTGCCCGCCGGCCTGAAGGCCGACGCCGTGTTTCCGCACTTCATCAGCACGCAGCTGCCGGCCGGGCTCGCCGGGCTGGTCATCGCCGGCCTATGCGCGGCGGCGATGGATTCCAACCTCAACTGCATGTCCACGCTCTTCCTGAACGATCTCTACCGGCGCTACCTGCGGCCGCAGGCCGGGGAGAAGGAGGCCATGCGCGTGCTCTACGCCTCGACGTTCGGCTTCGGCGTGATCTGCGTCGGCGCCGCCCTCGCGATGATCTCGATCAAGAGCGCGCTCGACGTCTGGTGGGAGCTGGCCGGCATCTTCGGCGGCGGCATGCTCGGGCTGTTCCTGCTCGGACGCTTCCTGCCTCGCGCCGACGGGCGCGCCGGTCTCGCGGGTGTAGCGGCGGGCATTCTCGTAATCCTGTGGCTGACGCTCTCGCCCAAGCTCGCCTGGTGGCCCGACGCCCTGCGCAGCCCCTTCCACGGACTGCTGGTCATCGTCTTTGGCACGGTTACCATCCTGGCCACCGGCGGACTCGCCGCGTTGCTGAGTCCGGCCCGCGCGCCTTCGGCCGAATCCCAAAAAACCTCCGCTTTATGAAAATGCTCTCGCTGCTCTTTGCCGCCGCGCTCACCGCTTCGGCCGCCCCACACCCGGCCGTCGTCCGCACCGGTTTCATCAACGACAACCCGCCCTATCCGGAATCGCACGCCTCGAGCATTGTCGAGCTGGCGCCGGGCCGGCTCGCGGCCACCTGGTTCGGCGGCACGAAGGAGCGCAACCCCGACGTCGTGATCTGGTTCGCCCGGCACGAAGGCGGCAAGTGGCTGCCGGCCGTCGAGGTGGCCAACGGCGTGCAACCCAACGGCGCCCCGCGCCTGCCGACTTGGAACCCCGTGCTCTTCGCCCCGAAAGGCGCGCCGTTGCATCTCTTCTACAAGGTCGGACCGAATCCGCGCGAGTGGTGGGGCGAGGTCATCACCTCGGCCGACGGCGGCCAGACCTGGAGCAAGGCGCGCCGCCTGCCCGACGGTTTCCTGGGGCCGATCAAGAACAAGCCCGTCGTCCTCGCCGACGGCTCCTGGCTCTCGCCCAGCAGCACCGAGGGCAACAAGGACGGCTGGCTCGTCCACTTCGAGCGTTCGCGCGACCAGGGTGCGACGTGGGAGAAGATCGGCCCGGTGAAGAAGGGCCCGTCGCTCGACAACATCCAGCCCAGCGTTCTCTTCCACAAGGATGGCAAGCTGCAGGTGCTGACGCGCACCAAGCAGGGCGTGGTCGGCCAGACCTGGTCCGAGGACGGCGGCCAGACCTGGAGCGCTTTCACCGCCACGGAGCTGCCCAACCCCGCCTCCGGCACCGATGCCGTCACGCTCACCGACGGGCGGCAGCTGATCGTCTATAACCCCACCGGCCACCGCCCGCACGAGGCGAAGGGCAACCGCTACCCGATCGCCGTGGCCGTTTCCGACGACGGCCTGAGCTGGCGGAAAGTCGTGACGCTCGACACCGAGCCGTGCCAGAGTGGCTACTCCTATCCCGCCGTGATCCAGACGACCGACGGCCTTGTGCACATCACCTACACCTTCAACCGCGAGAAAATCAAACACGTGGTCCTCGACCCGAAGAAACTGTGAAGAGGCGGATTTCAAAATGGTGGAGCGGCCTGACCTCAGGACGCTTTTCCCCGAAGCGCGTTGGGGTCAACGCGCTCCACCTGTTCCTGGGCGCCGCGCTGTTGTTGGCCTCACCCCTCAGCGCCGCTTACACCGTCACCGCGCTCAAATGCGAGCACGCCCTCAACCCGCTCGGGGTGGACGCGACGCAACCGCGGCTCTCCTGGCAGGTCGCTTCCGACGAGACCGGCCAGCGACAGACCGCGTGGCAGATCCTCGTGGCCGGTTCCGCCGAGGCGCTCGCTGCCGACCAGGGCGATCTGTGGGACAGCGGCAAAATCGAGGGCGACCGCACGACCTTCGTGCCGTATGCGGGCAAGGCGCTCGCGTCGTCGCAGCAGGTTTTCTGGAAGGTCCGCAGTTGGGATCGCGCCGGTGAAGCCTCCGCGTGGAGCGAGCCGGCGACGTGGACGATGGGGCTGGTCGGGGCTACGCCCCGGACCACATACGACGGAGCACAGACGACGGACCAAGTCGCGACGGTCTGGGGAGCGAAGTGGATCACCGCTGCGGGTGAGGCTCGTCTGGAGAACACGCTTCTGAGGCGCGAGTTCACGGTGAAGCCCGGCCTGCGCCGCGCCCTCGCGCATGTGACGGGGCTCGGGCAATACGAGGTGTTCTTCAACGGCGCCAAGGCCGGCCGCGACGTGCTGTCGCCCGGCTGGACGGACTACAAGGACACGATCCTCTACGACACAAAAGACGTGACCGAATTCCTCTACGAGGGGCCGAACGCCGTCGGCCTCGCGCTCGGCAACGGCATGCTGCACGTCGTGCGGCCGGAAGGACGCTTCGCGAAGTTCGTGGGCTCGTTCGGCCCGCAGCGCGCCATCCTGCACCTGCGGCTCGAGTATGCCGACGGGTCGGTCGAGACGGTCGTCACCGATGAAACCTGGAAGACGCACGCCGGGCCGGTCACGTTTTCCAGCATCTACGGTGGCGAGGACTTCGACGCCCGGCTGGTGCC
>JAUPWC010000148.1 GCA_030916665.1 Verrucomicrobiota bacterium | reverse complement strand
TGCCTCATGGGCAACGTCAATCCCCTCGAGGTCGGCGTGCGCGGCACCGCCGCCGAAGTTCGCGAGGCCACGCTCGACGTGCTCGAGAAGGCCGGCAAGGACTGCCGGAACCTGGTGCTCTCCGTCGGCGGCGGCACCAGCCCCGGCATGCCCCGCGAGAACATCGTGGCGATGAAGGCCGCGCTCGACGAATTCAACAAGGCCCACTTCGGCAGCGCGTGATCCCAAATCGTTCTCTTTCTCGTAATCTTTCTCGTTCTCTCTGCTTTCAGCGCAGGACCCAAATGCCGAGAGAAAGATTAAGATTAGGAGAACGATACGGCTCCCCAGAAACCCAGATCCCAGACCCCAAATCCCAGACCCCAAATTTCCCATGCCAGACTACGCTTTGATGAACCAGTGCATCTACGAGGGCAAAGCCAAGGAAGTCGAACAGATGACCAAGGACGCCCTCGCGGAAGGCCGCCACTTCAAGGAGGTCCTCGAGCAGGGCCTCATCGCCGGCATGTCCGTCGTCGGCGAGGACTTCAAGCACAACATCCTCTACGTCCCCGAGGTGCTCATCTCGGCCCGCGCGATGAAGGCGGGCATGGCCGTGCTCAAGCCGTTGCTGACCGCCGGCGGGGGCGCCGACACAAGTTCCACCGGCCGCGTCCTCATGGGCACGGTGCGCGGCGATCTCCACGACATCGGCAAGAACCTCGTGTGCATGATGGCCGAGGGCGCCGGTTTTGTCGTGAAGGACATCGGCGTGGACCAGAGCGTCGAGAAGTTCCAGGCCGCGGCCGACGAGTTCAAGCCCGACATCATCGGCATGAGCGCGCTGCTCACCACCACCATGACCTACATGAAGACGGTCATCGATGGCTGCGACAAGCCGGGCTACGACCACATCAAGATGGCCATCGGCGGTGCGCCGATCAGCCAGATGTTTGCCGACGAGATCGGCGCCGACGGCTACGGCGCCGATGCGTCGAACGCGGTGGACCTGTTCCTCTATCTCGTGGGCAAGGGCCCCGCGCCCAAGGCCGCCCTGCGCGCCGGCGTGAAGGCCACCGCCAGCGCCATCACCGCGGCCCGTCCCGCCAACAACGTTGTCAAATACCAGATCCTCTACTGGCGCGACCTTCCGTCGTCCGTGAAGGTGTGGGACGACTTCGGCGAGGTGAAGATGGACCTGCCGGCGAAGTTCGCCGAGCGCATCGACGCCACGGCCCAGAAGCTCGGCCTCACCTCCGGCGACGCCTACACGGCCGAGCTCAAGTGGGGCGAGGAGAAGGATCGTCCCGGCATCCCCGAGGATGTCGCCAAGGCTCTCGTGGCCGAGCTCAGCGCCGCAATGACCTGAAAATTTCCCGGAGAGTCGGTCTCCGCACTGACCGCGGTCGGCACGGAGGCCGGCCCTCCCCCCAACTCAACCCCTGTTACCTGTCATTCTGAACGCAGTGAAGAATCCAGAAGCATGCACGCCAGCGGTCGTCCTGCTGGATCCTTCGCTCCGCTCAGGATGACGGATTGGAAAACCCCATGCCCCGCCCCCTCCACCTCATCGGCGAGCTGATCAACAACTCCTACGCCCGCGCGCGCACGGCTTTCACCGAACGCAACCCCGCCGCCTACGCGGCCCTCGCGAAACTCCAGGCCGACCTCGGCGTGCAGTATCTCACGCTCAACCTCGACGGCACCGCCCGCATCGCGGTGCGCATGGAGGAGATGCTGGAGCTGCTGCCCGGCGTGATCCGCGCCATCCAGGCTGCGACCGACCGGCCCATCAGTTTTGACAACCCTTCCGCCGAATACCACAAGGTCGCGCTCCGGCACTATGATCGCGCCAAGAGCGGTCAGCCCATCCTCAACTCGGTCGCCGCCTCACGCACGCACCTCGACGAGATGATCCGGCTGGTGAAGGACTACGACACCAAGGTCGTCGTCATGGCCTCGGAGCACTTCGTCCCCGACGGCAGCGCGCAATGCCTGAACCCGCAGGACGCCTACAAGGTCGCGAAGCATTTCGTGGAGCGGCTTGTCACCGAGGCCGGCCGCACGAACGACCAAATAATTATCGATCCCGGCCTCGCGCCGGTCGGTGCCGACACCTACGGCCTCGTCAACATCGGCCTCGACGCCATGCGCCTGATCAGCGCCGACCCGCACCTGCAGGGCGTGCACCTGATCGTCGGCCTCTCGAACTTCGCCTGGGGCACACCGAAGGGCGTGCGCGAGCAGCTCGAGTGCGCCTATCTCACGCTCGGCACGGAGGTCGGCCTGGACTTCGCCCTCGCGAATCCCGAGAAAGCGCCCGCGCCGCTGCCCGCCGATCATCCGATGGTGGCGAAGCTGCGCGAAGCGCTCGCCGCCGGCCGCCCGCAGGAAGGCGAATCGCAGGAAACCGCCGGCTACCGCCAGGCCGAGGCCATCATGGCCATCTGCGCGGAAGCCGCGCCCGCCGAATGAATCGTAGGCTGACATTGAGGTGGAGCGCGTTGACCCCAACGCGCTTGGGCATGCTTCAACGCGTTGAGGTCAACGCGTTCCACCTATGACTCTCGTTCCCATCGCCACCCCCGACCACCCCGTCTGGCTGCACGTCGGCACCTTGCTCGACGGTTCGCACGTCGCACCGGCGAAGGATGCGCACGTCGTTTACGATGCCACCGGCATCCGTTTCGTCGGCCGTGACGGGCAGACGCCGCCGGCCAATTTGGTTCGCCCCGGCCAAACCGCGCCCGATGTCGTCGCGCCCGACGCCACGCTGTTGCCCGGCCTGATCGACGCCCACACGCACCTTTTCCTCGAAGGCGGCGAACTCGACCTCGACAAGCGGGCCGCCGCCCTGAAGCAATCCTCGGCCGAACTGCTCAACGCCGCCCTGCCGCGCCTGGAAAAACTCGTCCGCCTCGGCCTCGCCGGCGTGCGCGATGCCGGCGACAAGGACGGCGTGGGCCTCGCGCTCAGCCGGTTGTGCAAAAGCCAGGTAGGTCCGGTCTCCGACCGGACACTTGGCCAGTCGAAGACTGGCCCTACTTTGATGCCCTATCTCGACAGCCCCGGCGCGGCGATCCACCACCGGGGACGCTACGGCAGTTTCATGGGCGGGGCGGTAGAGGAGTTTGCCTCGCCCGCGGATTGCGTGGCCGCACGCGTCGCGGACGGTGCCGACCGCATCAAACTCATACCGACCGGCATCATCAATTTTCAGAAGGGCGCTGTCACGGCCGAGCCGCAGATGACGACTGAGGAACTGCGCGCCTTCGTCGCCGCGGCCGGTGCCACCGGCCGTCAGACGCTCGCTCACGCTTCGGGCGACGCCGGCATCGAGCGCGTGGTCGAGGGCGGAGTGGATTCCGTCGAACACGGCTTCTTCATGCGCGACGATCAGCTGCAGCGCATGCGCGACCGGCGCACGGCCTGGGTCCCGACCTTTGCCCCCGTGCAGATGCAGGTGGACGAGGCTGCGCGCTACAACTGGGACGCGAACGTCACCGGCAATCTCCAGCGCATCCTCGACGCCCACGCGGCCAGTCTGGTGAAAGCGCACGCGCTTGGCGTGACCATTCTCGCCGGCAGTGACGCCGGCTCCTGTGGCGTGGCGCATGGCCTGGGTCTGCTTTACGAGATGGAACTGATGGAACGCGCCGGCCTGCCGGCGGCGGCGGTCATCCACGCTGCAACCGGCGCCGCAGCGGACCGGTTGGCTTTCGGCCAGAAAATCGGCCGCATCGCGCCCGGCTGGCTCAGCCGGTTCATCCTCACGCGGCATTCGCCGCTGGCGACCGTGAAAAACCTGCGTCGCGCCCGCACCGTGGTCTTTGACGGCTGCGTGTTCGAGACGGATGAGACCTTCGACGCCACCGGACTTTGAACCGCGAATGAGCATGCAGAGACCCGAATCACATTCAAATCACCCGACCTGTCATCCTGAGCGCAGCGAAGGATCCAGAGGTGTGCGGTCATGGCGTGCGGATAAATCTGGATCCTTCGCTCCGCTCAGGATGACAGGTGGCGCGGATTTGGTCCTCATTCGTGTCCCTTCGTGTTCATTCGTGGTTAACCCGACTTTCTTCTTTTTCTCATGGGCATGAGTCTCGAAATCACCACCCGCAACGAAGTCCCCGCGACCGTGGCTTACGAGGAGATCTTCGTCACCTGGCTGCCGACCGAGGGCAAGGAAGCCGTGCTGGCCAAGTGCGTGGAGCTGCACGCCAAGGGCCTGAAGCCCGTCCCGCACATCGCCGCTTTCAAGGTGAAGGACGCGGCCGACGCGCGCGCGATCGCCGACGCCATCCGCCCGCTCACAAGCAAGGTCTTCCTCATCCGCGGCAACACGCACCAGGAAGGCGCGTTCTCCACCGTGGACGAACTCGTCGCCACCGGGGCGTTCGCGGGCTTCGAGATCGGCGTGGGCGGCTTTCCGGAAGGCAACGGCCCGCTGACCTTCGAGCAGGGCATTGAGATTCTCCGCAGCAAAACCGCCTACGCGAGTTTCGTAGTGACGCAGTGGTCGCTCGACGAGGCGGCCATCGCGCGCTTCCTCGACGCCTCGCCGCTGCCGGTTCACCTCGGCGTGCCCAATCGTTGCTCGATGAAGCAGCTCGTGCGCTTCGCCGCGGTCTGTGGCATCGAGAATTCCGTGCGGGGCATGCTCTCCAACCCGAAGAACATTGCGCGCTTCGTTTTCGGCTTCGACCCCGGCTACATCGTGAAGGCGTTCCAGGGCCACCCGCGTCTCGCCCGGTTCCACGTTTACGCCTTCGGCAACTTCGCGCCATTGTAAGCACCAAGGCATTTGACCACTAATCCACACTGATAAACACTAATGTCGGATTCTTCATCAGGCAGTTTGAATTAGTGTCTATTAGTGCCCATTAGTGGTTAAAAACTCTGCCACCCCATTTCCCATGAACCAGCCCCCCCTCCTAGAAGCCCTCACCACCCGCCGCCTCGTGTGCGACGGCGCCATGGGCACGCAGCTCTTCCTCGCCGGCCTCGAATCGGGCGCCTGCGGCGAGGCGTGGAATCTCACGCATCCCGACCGCGTGCTCGCGATCCAGCGCCGCTACGCCGACGCCGGGGCCGACTGCATCATCACCAATACCTTTGGCGGCAGCCGCATCATGCTGCGCCGTCACGGCCACGAAGCCGAGCTGGCCGATCTCAACGCCGCGGGCGTGCGCATCACGCGCGAAGCCTTCGGCGGACGCCCCGGTTACGTGCTCGGAGACATCGGTCCGCTTGGCGCGCTGCTCGAGCCCTACGGCGAACTCACCGAGGCCGAGGCTCGTTCGGCGCTGGAAGAGCAGGCGACCGCCCTGGTGAAGGCCGGCGCCGATGCGATCATCATCGAGACCCAGACCGGCCTCGAGGAACTCGGTCTCGCCATCGACGCCGCGAAGGCCGCCGGCAGTCCCTGCATCATCGCCTCGCTGGCCTATGACCTCTCGATGGACGGCACGTTCTACAAGACCATGATGGGCGTCTCGCCCGAGCAGGCCGCGGAGTTCATCCAGGAACGCGGCGCCCACGTCGCGGCGCTCAACTGCGGCACCGGCATGG
>JAUPWC010000147.1 GCA_030916665.1 Verrucomicrobiota bacterium | reverse complement strand
CGGCCCAATCCACGCGATCCGTCATCCTGCCCGCCAGCCATAGGCCCGGCTCAGCATGTCGCTGCGGAAATTGTTTCTTCATGCCTGTGATCTGTGGTTAGGCCCGTCTCAGTCCGGCCCACCGTATCGTCCAGCACCCTTGGCAGACTGCTTCCCGGCAAAAATTGCCGGAAAAATCCCGCGATTTTTTGCTCAAGATTTCCCCAAAACGGTCGGCGGATACTAAAATTTCTAATCGTTGGCATCCAGTGGTTAGCAGTGTGTGGAGAATCCTTGGCATCGGCGTTGCTAATTACGGGGCACACACCCGATGTCCGACACCGACCAAGACCAAAAAACCGAACAGCCCACAGGCAAACGCCTGAGTGAGGCGGCCGAAAAGGGCCAGTTCGCGAAGAGCCAGGAGCTTTCGGTGCTGTTCTCGTTGGCGGCGGCGCTCGGGGTGCTCGGGTTCACGGCGGCCAGCACGGCCCGGTCGGTGGCCGAGTATTCCGTGAGCATCTTCTCCAATTTCGGCCGGAGTCCCGTCGAACTCGCCACGGTCCCCGGCTACCTGCGCGACATCTTTTTCACCGTGGGTAACGGCCTGCTGCCGGTGCTGCTCGCCTGCGCGGTCGCCGCGATGCTCGTCGGCGGCATCCAGAGCGGCTTCCGCGCCTCGCCCAAGGCCGTGGGGTTCAGGCTCGAGTCGCTCAACCCGGTCGCGGGCTTCAGCCGCATCTTTTCCAAGGCCACGCTGGTCCGCGCGGGTCTCGATCTGCTCAAACTCATCGCGATCGGCTTCACGCTCTACCTCGGTGCCCGCACGCTGCTGGGCGACCCGCTCTTCTCCGCGCCGGTCGAGGCCGCCTATCTCGGCACCTTCATCAACAACGCCGCGATGAGCTTTTTCGGCCGCCTGCTCCTCTCGCTGGGCGTCATTGCCGCGTTGAGCTACGCGTGGGAAAAATACAAGACCGGCCAGGACCTCATGATGACCCGCCAGGAGGTCAAGGATGAGCACAAGAACCAGGAAGGCGACGGCCAGGTGAAGGGCGCCATGCGCCGCATGGCCCGCCGCCTCCTCCAGAAGCAGATGCTCGACTCCGTCGCCACCGCCGACGTCGTGGTCACCAACCCGACCCACTTTGCCGTCGTGCTCAAGTATGAGCGCGGCGTGGACAAGGCCCCGATCGTCCTCGCCAAGGGCGAGAACCGTTTCGCGCAGCGCCTCAAGGCCCTCGCCGCCGAGCACGGCGTGCCGATGGTCGAGAACAAGCCCGTCGCCCGCCTGCTCTTCGCCATGGGCGAGGTCGGCGAGTCCATCCCGCCCGGTCTCTACCAGGCCGTCGCCGAGATCCTCGCGGTCGTTTACCGCACACACCGCTACTACTTCCATCAGCTCAAGACCCGCCGTCTGGAGACCGCCGCCTAAATACCAATCAAGAACTATGAATTAAGAAGGATGAATCCCGATCCTTCCGATCCACGACCCGCACCGCGCCTTTCTTAATTCTTCCCTCTTACTTCCTCCTTTTCCCGTGCCCGTTTCCAGCTCCAACTCCATCACCCGCCTGCTGCAGCGCGCCGACCTCCTGTTCGCCGTCGGCCTGTTCGGCACGGTGCTCCTGCTGGTGCTGCCGGTGCCGCCGTTCGTCATCGACATGTTGCTGGCGCTCAACATCGGCATGTCGCTGCTCGTGCTGCTCGCCATCGTCTATGTGAAGGAACCGCCCGAGTTCTCCGGCTTCCCGGTGATGTTGCTCGGTCTCACGCTTTTCCGTCTCGCGCTGAACATCAGCTCCACCCGGCAGATTCTCGGCACGGGATATGCCGGCGAGATCATCGAGTCCTTCGGCCACTTCGTCATCCAGGGCAACTATGTCGTCGGTGCGGTGGTCTTCATCATCCTCGTGCTGATCAACTTTGTCGTGATCACGAAGGGCGCCGGCCGCATCGCCGAGGTGAGCGCCCGCTTCACCCTCGACGCCCTCCCCGGCAAGCAGATGGCCATCGATGCCGAGCTGAACGCGGGCATCATCGACGAGGTCTCCGCCACCGCCCGCCGCCTGAAGGTGCAGAAGGAGGCCGATTTCTACGGCGCGATGGACGGTGCCTCGAAGTTCGTGCGCGGCGACGCCGTCGCCGGCATCCTCATCACCCTCGTCAACGTGCTCGGCGGCTTCGGCATCGGCGTGCTGCAGATGGACCTCTCGCTCGGCGAGTCGCTCCAGAAGTTCACCCTCCTCTCCATCGGTGACGGTCTCGTCTCCCAGATCCCCGCGCTCATCATCTCCATCGGCGCCGGTCTTCTTGTCACCCGTGCTTCCGACAACAACAACATCGGCGCGCAGGTGGCCGGCCAGATCGTGCGCTACCCGCGCGCGCTGAAGCTCGCCGCAGGCTGCATGGCGGTCTTCGGTCTCATGCCCGGCATGCCGCTCCTCCCCTTCATGGGGCTGGCCGCGTTGGCCGCCTACATGGCCCGGACCTTCAAGGAAGCCGAGTCCGGCGAGGCCGTGACCGCCGCCACCCCCGCCGGCAAGG
>JAUPWC010000146.1 GCA_030916665.1 Verrucomicrobiota bacterium | reverse complement strand
TCTTCCGATCTAGTGAAATGGCATCCCGGCCACTACGTTTTCATCGCGCACAACGCGCTGACCCCGGAGGTGCTGGTGCTGCCGCATTTCCGCGGCGTGCAGATAATCTATACCTGGCGGGAGTTCGAGCCCGAGAAGGGACGCTATGATTTCTCCACTCTGAGAGCCGATCTCGCCCTGGCCAAGAAGCACGACCGGCAATTGGTCGCGCAGTTTACGTTCATTGCTTTCACCAAGGGCTCCCGCAGCATCCCCGACTACATCCGGGGGCCGGAGTTCGGCGGCGGCGTCTATGCCACCGTAAAAGGTGCCTTCAATCCGATCATCTGGAACCGCCAGGTGGCCGAGCGGCTGGACGCACTGTTGGTCGCGTTTGGTCGCGAATTCGACCGCGACCCGAATCTGGAGGCCGTGAACCTGCCGGAGACATCAACGAGCGCCTACCTCGACCGAACGCCGCAGGAGGGCGTCGAGGCTTACACCGACGCGGTCTACTTCGAGGCGCTCAAGCGATGCATGACCACTTTGCGCCATGCGTTTCCGAATACCGTCGTCATCCAATACACCAATTTCCCGACAAAACTGCTGCCGCAGTTGACCGATTACGAGAAGGAGATCGGCGTCGGCATGGGTGGACCGGATGTCTATCCGCGACCAGATGCGGTCAACGATCCCGAAAAGGGAGTTTATCGTCTCTACGCCAAACTCGCCGGCACGGTGCCGATGGGCGCAGCGGTGCAACAATCGAACTATGCCGTCGCCTATAAGAAGCGCAGCGCCTTGAAACGCGGCCAGACCATGATGAAAGGCGCGCCGATCGTGATCACGCCCGAGGATGAAGTCCCCATCCCGGTCCGTGAGCACCTGCAACTCGCCCGGGAAAAGCTCAAGCTCAACTATCTGTTCTGGGCCGACAGCCCCAAGAAGGACTTTGAAAAAGTGAAAATAATGCTGGCCGAACCGGACCTGGCCGGTGATCCGGCTGGCGGCCTCGAAACCAAGCTGCCGCCCAAGGCCTTCCTGCGGTGACGCCGCGCCGTCATTGTCTCACCCGGAGTGTCCGCTCCCGCGGGAAAGTTTTCTCTGCAACGTCATTACTCTCCATTCTCCTGATGATGTAATCCATCCGCATGAAATCATTTCTCCCTATCCTGGCCTCAGCCTGCGTATTGGCGCCGGCTTTCGCCGTGGAGCCCCGGCCGAACATTCTGCTCATCGTGTCCGACGATCAGGGTTACGCCGACGTCGGGTTCCATGGCTCACCCGACATCCCGACACCGCACCTCGACCGGCTCGCCGCGGCGGGGATTCGTTTCACCAATGGTTACGTGACTCATGCCTATTGCAGTCCATCGCGGGCGGGACTGTTGACGGGTCGCTACCAGCAGCGGTTCGGCCACGAACAGAATCCGTTCTATGATCCCACCGATCATCGCGAAGGATTGCCAATGACTGAGACCCTGCTTCCGGCGCGGCTGCAGCCGACGGGCTACACGACGGGCTGGGTGGGCAAGTGGCACCTCGGAGCGGCGCCGGAGTTCGCCCCGCAGAACCGCGGTTTTGCGGAGACGTTTGGCTTCCTTGCCGGCGGGCACCGCTATCGCGACTGGAAAGTGAATGCGGCCGTCGGAAACACCGCGCCCATCGAGCGCAACGGGGGGACCGTCGAGGAGCCGGCACACCTGACGGCGGCCTTCGGTCGTGAAGCAGCGGCGTTCGTGCGCCGGCATCGGGACGGCCCGTGGTTCCTCTACCTCGCGTTCAACGCGCCCCACAATCCGATGGAGCCGACGCCCGAGCGCCTGGCGCGCTTTGCCTCGATCAAGGATCCGCTCCGGCAGAAATACGCGGCTCAAGTCAGTCTGATGGACGACGCGATTGGCGAAACTCTGGCGGCGCTGCGCGAAAGCGGACAGGAAGGACGCACGCTGGTGATTTTCCTCAGCGACAACGGCGGGCCGGCGGCGACCATCAACGGGGCGGACAACACCCCGTTGCGCGGCGCCAAGGGTTCTCCCTACGAGGGGGGAATCCGCGTGCCCTTCCTGATGGCGTGGCCGGGCCGTCTCGCGGCCGGCACCACCGACGACCGGCCGGTGAGCGCGATTGATGTGTTTGCGACGACTCTGGGATTGGCCGGAGTCGCGATGCCCACGGATCGGAAATACGACAGCGTTGATCTCATGCCCTTCCTCACCGGTGCCAAAACTGGCGCGCCGCACGAGCGGCTGTTCTGGCGCAACGGCGGACAGTTCGCGATCCGGGAAGGCGATTGGAAACTCGTGCGCATGGATGGCAAACCGGATGAACTCTACGATCTCGCCCGAGACCTCGGGGAAGCAAGGAACCTTGCCAGCGCGCAACCCGAAGTCACCGCCCGGCTAGCCGCCGCACTCAAGGCTTGGAACGATGAACTCATCAATCCTGTGTTCCCAGGCGACAGCGGCCACAGGCTGAAAGCCGGGAAAGGGAGCCCAAAGAAGAATTGATGAATCACCCACCTCTCATCGGCTTCGTCGGACTGTTCTTTGCGATCGCCAGCTTCGCCCACGCCGGCGTCGAGACCATCCCAACCCATGGCCGCAACATTTACCGGCTGGCGGCCGTGGAACTCGATGGCCAGGCGGCCGCCAAAGAGATTGTCGGCTCGACCTACGATGGACGTGTGTGCGCGTTTGCCCGCGACGGCCGCCATCTGTGGGATGCGCCGGTCGGCGGATTCGTGTTCGACCTCGCGGCGGGAGATCTCGACGGCGACGGGCGCGACGAGATCGTGGCGGCCGGCGCGGACGGCTTGGTTTCCGTGTTCGATGCGACGGGCCGAAAACTCTGGACGACAGACCTTGGCGCACCGGTTCACCAGGTGGCTGTGGCCCGGCTTGACGGAAAAACGCCCGTGGTGCTGGCCGGCGGCATCTCCCGCCAGGTCGTCGCCTTCGCGGCCAATGGGACCAGACTGGCGGGCGCCGAGGTCGACGGCATGATCCGGGTGCTGCGGGCCGGCGATTTCGATGGCGACGGCGCAGACGAGGTGGCTGCCCTGGTCATCCGCGGCCAGGTGCAGGACATTCGTTTTTTCAAGGGACCGAAACTCGACCGGATGGGCGCCAACATTTCCCGCGGCACTCACGTCGGCGACCCGCTCCTGAGCCTGCGCTCGGCCAACGGCCTCGCGGGCGATCTCGACGGGGACGGTGCCGCCGAATTCATCATCACGCCCGACATCCAACGGCTCGAGGGCGGCACCTGGCGGACCACCGCTCTGCCGGGAAGGTTTCCGCAGGCCAGTTACGCCTCGCGCTACGTCATGCGTTTGTTCGCCCAGGGAGACCTCACTCCTTCGCCCGGCCATGAACTCGTTCTCATCGAGGGCCCGGAATTGCGGCTCTGTGATCAGGCCGGCCGGGAACTCGGCCGGGCCACTGTCCCGCTGGGCTTTACTGCCGCAGCGTATTTGCCCGGTTCGCCCTACGGCAGCGTTATCCTCGGCTCCAGCCCGAACGGGGACGACAACCTCTACCGGCTGACCTTCGAGCCGGGCTGGGAAAAATCGCTCGCCCGGCTCGAGCGACGCGGCCTCATGACCGGCATCGGCGCCACCCTGCAAAACCTCGGTGCCACCGCAAGCCAGTGGCAGGGCGCGCCCATGCCCGGAGCCGACGGGCCCTTCGATGTGATCGTGAATCACACGCTCTGGAGTGGGTGGAATCCAAAAAACTTCGATACCTGGATCGCCGAAGTCCGCGACTACGAACGAAGCTTCCCCTACGCGCGGCTGCGCTTCGCCACCGCCTTCTGGCCG
>JAUPWC010000145.1 GCA_030916665.1 Verrucomicrobiota bacterium | reverse complement strand
GAAGCTGCTGGCGCTGGCGGCGGACTTCGAGGCGGTGACCCAGGCCCGGCGCGAGCCGTTGTATCTGCCGACGGCGAAGCTGGACTAGGCAGTTGATTCCCCGCTTGCGGCACCCCGGGAAATCGGCAATCCACAGGTCGTTCCGCTCGGGTGATGGAATGGCAGACATGAGGGTCTTAGAAGCCCTTGCCGCAAGGCGTGCAGGTTCGAGTCCTGTCCCGAGCACCAGCCTTCGCCAAGCCTACGGCTGGCGAGGCCAGCCTAGGTTAGACGCGAGTTACTGGCTGAATCTCGATTGGGATTATACGGCGAAGGCTGCCGTCCGTAGGCTTGGCGGAGGAAGGCTTTGCACTCACGCTCCCACTCTTGGTTTACGTTTACCTGCTCGAGAGCGTCCACCAGCGGCAGCAGCACTAGGTCGGCCTAACCCGCGACCTGAAACAGCGGCTTCGGAGAAACGTTCCACAAACGCCGTTTCCTCCGCGCACCTCGTCCTGAAATTTCCGCCCCGCTATGACGGCCTTGCGCCCCAACACATTTGACCCCCCGCGGTTTTTGGCGAACCTGTGAGTTCCGACCCGCACCCCATGACGCCCAAAGCCATCAAGGACGCCCTCCTCGAATCCTACGCCCAAGGCGGCGGCATCAACCACCTCGACGGCGCCAACCTGCCTTCCCAAGACCGTGTCACCGAGCTGGCCCGCGACCTGATGCATCTGCTTTTCCCGGGGTTCTTCGAAGACACCGGGCTGACCCAGGCTGAGGCGTCCGTCTGGCTCGACAAGCTGCTGGAGAAGATCGATTCACGCATGGTCACCGAGGTCGAAAAATGTCTGCGCTTCGCCAAGGACGCCGACCCGAAGGCCAACGCCGCTCGCCTCACCACCCAGTTTCTGAGCACCCTCCCGGAGGTGCGCCGGCTCGTGCAGACCGATGTCGCCGCCGCCTACTCGGGCGATCCCGCCGCCCGCAGCACCGACGAGATCATCCTCGCCTACCCCTGCGTGCTGGCCATCTCGCTGCAGCGCCTCGCCCATGTCCTCTATGCGCTCCAGGTGCCGCTGCTGCCGCGTATGCTTACCGAATACGGCCACGAGCGCACCGGCATCGACCTCCATCCGGGCGCGCACATCGGTTCCCATTTCTTCATCGATCACGGCACCGGCGTCGTCATCGGCGAAACCGCCACGATCGGCACGCATGTGAAGATCTACCAGGGTGTGACCCTCGGCGCGAAATCCTTTGAGACCGACGGCAAGAACAACCCCGTCAAAGGCGTGAAACGCCACCCCGACATCGAGGACCACGTCACGATCTACGCCCACGCCACCATCCTCGGCGGCGACACGCGCATCGGCGCGCACTCTGTCATTGGCGCCAACGTCTGGGTGCGCGATTCCATCCCTCCGCACAGCATCGCCTACTACAAGGAGACCAGCCTGGTCGTCCGCCCGCGCAAGCCGCACGAAATCCTCGTGGACGGCGCGGATTGGAACATCTGAGGTCCGGCGTCCTTTGGCTTTTGGACATCGGGGGCGGGTGGATTTTGCCGGACGGGACCGCCAGTCCCGCTCCCCAAGGTCCGCATCCGCGCCATTGACCCGCGTTTGCCTGCGTGTATCCTTTAGCCAACCGGCGGACGCGCCACATCCGTCGGGTCACCCCTAAACCCCAAACCCCTTGGAGGCTGTTCCCATGAACAAGCTGACTCACTGGATCGACTGGGCGGAAGCCCACCCCAAGGTCTGGCTCGACTGCATCCGCATGTATCTCGGGCTGGGCCTTTTTGTCCGCGGCGTCTTCATCATCTCCAACACCAAGGCCGAGTTCGTGCAGGCGCTGCTGGAGCAGCAACAGTTCCCGTGGATCGTCACGGCGTTCCTGCTGCACTACGTCGCCCTTGCCCACCTCGTCGGCGGTCTGATGCTCACGGTCGGCCTGCTCACCCGCATCGCCGCCTGGGTGCAGATCCCGATCCTCGTCGGCGCACTGCTCATGCACCGCGGCGAGGGCCTGATGAGCGGCGGCCAGTCGCTCGAGTTCTCCGCGCTCGTGCTGTTCCTGCTGACGACCTTCGCGGTCAGCGGCGCCGGACCGGTCTCGGTGGACAACGGCATGCCCAAGCTCAAGCCCGCCCTCACACCCTGAGTTGGATCATGGTGGAGCGTCCTGCTCCTCAGGGCGCTCTTCCTACATTCGCCGGCGCGTTGGAGAGCAACGCGCGCCACCTTGGGATAACTACGGCACGCCCGCGCCGAGGTGCTTCTCCAGAAATGTCACCATCGTCTGATAAATTTCCAGGCGCTCCTTGGGGTCGCCATAATTGTGGCCAACATGGGGCAGAAGCAGACTCTCCGGCGGTCGTCCCGCCTTCTCGAGTGCCGCGATCATCCGCTTCGCCTGGTCCTGCGGCACGCGCCGGTCCCTCTTCCCCTGGATGATGAGGACCGG
Source organism: Verrucomicrobiota bacterium (assembly GCA_030916665.1). Taxonomy (GTDB): domain Bacteria; phylum Verrucomicrobiota; class Verrucomicrobiia; order Opitutales; family Opitutaceae; genus Lacunisphaera. Next base: position 2,166 of record JAUPWC010000145.1, on the reverse strand, counting down.
GGCGGTGATCTTCTCCGCAAAATTCGCGGGTGAGGCGGCGCGCAGCCGTTCGAGATCCTTTTCGGGGTCGCCGATCTGCTCGCGCCAGTAGCGGCGCGCGTCCTTGTTCTCCGCCACGTCACTGTCCTCGTAGATCGCGGGCCAGTCGGTGACGCCGGCAAACGAGATGCCGCAGCGGTAGAGCCCGGGGCTCCGGCCGAGTGCGAACAGCGCCGAGTAGCCGCCGTAGCTCATGCCGGCGATCGCGATGCGCTGCGGGTCGGCCACGCCGGCGGCTACGGCCCACTTCGTCGCGTCCTCGATGTCGTCCTGGATCTTGCCGCCGATCTCCTTCTTCGCCTGCTGGAACAGGTCGTCGCCGTAGCCCGGCGAGCCGCGGTAATTCATCTGGAGCACGGCGTAGCCGCGGTTGGCCAGCAGCTGGATCAGGGAGTTGAAGCCCCAGGTGTCGCGGGCCCACGGGCCGCCGTGCGGCATCACGACCAGCGGCAGCCCCTTCGGCTGATATCCGACCGGCACCGTCAGGTAGCCGTGGATGACGAGCCCGTCGCGCGCCGCGTATTTCACCGAGTGCATCGGCGCCATCTGCGCGGGTTTGATCCAGCCCATGCGCGGCGCCAGCGGTTTGAACGACTTCTGCTCCGCATCCAGCAGGTGGTAGTCGCCCGGGTGCTGGTCGGAGAAGGCATACCAGAGCTGCCGTTGCCCGTCGTGCGACTCGTCCACGAGGAAATTCACGGTGTTGGGCAGCGCCTTGTCCACCGCGGCCTGGCGGGTCGCGTAGTCGCGATCAAACCACTTCACGCGCGGCGACTCCGTGTAGTAACGGATGCCGGCCAGCGCCTGCTTGTGGCGGGAGAAAAACGTGCCCGCCAGCGCAATGCCCGCCGCGCCGGTGATGCCCCGGTCCGGCACGATGTCGTATTGCGGATCGGACATCAGCGCCTCGCCGAATTCGCCCGTTTCCGGATCCAGCGGATAAACCGCCCAGCGCCGCTGCTCGTTGAGCTTGGTGACAAGTATCCGGTTGCTGGCCCGGTCGAAACCCACGAGCCGGAACTGACCGCGCCGGTTTTGCAGGGGCAGGATCGTCTTCCACTCGTCCTTCTCGGAGGCGCGGTAAATCGCGCCCGAAAGCTCGCCGTGCGTCAGGATACCGAAACGCGCCACGCCGTCGAAATCCAGGCCCCAGTGGGCGACCTCGCCGGGATTTTTCACCACGGTCTTGCTCAGGCCGTCGAGGGTGCTCATTCGCACGAGCTCCGGCCGGTTGGGATTCTGCGGCCGGTTCAGCAGGAGGATGCTCTGGTCCTTGTCCCCGAACACATGCACGATCTCACGCATGAAAGGCGCGGTGCGCGTCGCCTCGATGCGGTCCCGCTCATAACCGGTGATCCCCTTCGCCTTCGACGCGTCGCGGTTAACGGCGATCAGCCCGAAGATCGCATCGTCCAGCGTCGTGGTGATCACCAGCCGCGTCGGACTGACCCAGCGGTAGTCATAGACCTCCTTGCGGCCGGTGAAGCCGCCGATCCCCTCGCCCAGATCGAGGCGCGTCACCTTTTTCGTCCCGAGATCGGCGACGTGCAGCATCGACAGTCCGTTGTGCGGACGCACGAAGGCGAAGGCCTTCCCGTCGGGCGACAGCCGGGCCTGAGTGGTGTCGGGTTCGCGCGTGAAATCCTCGATGGGCAGGCGCTCGATGGCGGCCAGCCTGACAACGGTCAACAGGCCAAGGACGAGGCTACGGGGCGATAGCGTCATGAGGGAAAACTGCCCGACCCGCGCCGCTGGTTGAATCCGGCTGCATTCGGTCAGTCCGGCAGGTTGGCGGCGCGCATGCGTTCGAGCATTTCGCGCGCGGCGGTGAAATTCGGTTCCAGGCGCAACGCGGTCGCGAACGCCTCCCGCGCCTCCTTCCAGCGCTGGAGCTGGAGGCAGGCGTTGCCGAGGTTGTAGTGGGCGTTGGCGTAGTCGGGCCGCAACCGGATGGCTTCCCGATAACTGGCGGCCGCCGCCTCGGGATCGCGGCTTTCGGCCAGCGCGATGCCGAGGCTGGCGTGCGCCTCCGCCGTGCCGGGAGCCGCCGCGACGACCTGCCGCAAGGTGGCCACCGCCTCGGCCAGCCGGCCCAGCCGCGTATAGGCCACGCCCAGTTGCAGCCGG
>JAUPWC010000144.1 GCA_030916665.1 Verrucomicrobiota bacterium | reverse complement strand
CTACAAGCTCGGCCATCATCGGCTTGGAAACCGCGCCGACTTCCTTGATGACCGGGTTTTCCGCGCGCCAGACCTCCCCGAGATCGTCCAATGTCTGGACGGCCTCGATCTTGCGCTTGATCCGGTCGCGCGCTGCGGCCGCGTTGAATGGCGGCCGCGCGGCGGCAAGCGGCACTTCATTCGTCTCCGCCGTCGGCGGCTCCGCCGGATCATCCGCGTGCAGATCGCCCTTGTGCCAAAGGTCAAGCGCCGCGCCGAAACGCATGGCGGCATTCCGCAGCGCATCACCGATCACTTCCTTGATGGCATCGCCACCGCGCTTGCCGTCCGGGTGTCCGTAGCCAAGGCGCGTCACGCCGCAGACCGTGAGGCGTATCCACATGCCGCCGTTTTCGTCCAGCGCGGGGACGCCCTTGTCCGTCGTCGCTACCGGCGCCCAATTCCATTCGGGGTCGGCGTCCAAGAGGCGATCGGTCAGCGCGGCATGGCCGACGTAGTCGAGATGCACCACGTCCTTGTGGTGCCACGCGCCGCATATCTGGCAGCGAATACCTTTCTTGAAGTCGTCGCGGACCTCGTCCGTCTGCTTCTTCGTCGGCTTTGGCAGCTTCGAAATCTGGTTCGGCGGAAACGGCCGGCGAAGCAATGCCAGCCCGGTGGCTTCCGGCTGCGCGCCCGCGTCCGCGTTGGCGGTGGGCTGCATCCCCCCGTCCATCACTCCGCCTCCTCCTTCGCATCGCGGCCCATCAACCCCCCAGCCGCGACCCACTCGGAGACAGCCATCGGCGATCCCCAGCAGCCACCCGGCGCGTCGTTGTAGAGCCACGACGCCCATTCGCGCATGGCGTCGGTGTTTTCCTCGTCCGCGCGGCCGAACGCCTGCACCAGGCGGTTTGCGAAAAGCTCGGTCATGAACGAGCCGCCGGGAATGCCGTGCAGGACGTAGCGCTCCACGCCGTCGCGCATGTGCGCCGGAAGTTTCTCAAGTCCACGAATTTCCATGTCTCTTTCCTCTCGAATTTCCGACCGGGGCGGGGGAAGCTCGGCACCTCATTGGCCCGCCCCGGTATCCGCGCGATCACCGCGCGAATGGTGTGTCAAAGTGCCCCGGCGGCGGCCTTGGGGGACTGTGGCGCGACAGGTTGCGCCATGCCACCGGGGCGAGTTGGCCCTTGCGGGCTGAGGCAGGGCTTGCCGTGAGTGGCGGCCCCGATCTGCATCTGCCGCCGGTAGATCGCGGTCAGCAGGGATTCCGTCATGCGCCCGGCTTGGGTTACGCCGGCCTTGAAGGCATCCAGTTCGGCGAGGTCGTCTATCGTTGCGACGTGATCCTCGCGGGTAACGGTCTCGCCGGCGCGCAGCTTCGCCATGATCCGGGCCTCGGCTGCGGCGGTCATGGCAGCACCGCCAGCACGCCAGCCAGCGCCAGCAGCGCGGTGCCCACGGCAAGCAACGCCGCCAGCCGGGTGAGCGCGTAGTGCCACGCCTCGGCGGAAATGCTGTCCTCGGCCTCGGCTTCCCACCGGCGCAGGATGGCGGCCTCGCGGCGCTCACGCTCCACGCGCTCCGCATCCTCGCGGCGGGCGGCCTCGGCCATGAGCCGGTCAATGTCGGGGGTGTGCATCATCACCAGTTTGCCCTTTCGTCCATGAGGTTTTCGGCTTCGTTGACTGCCGCCTCGCCGACGCGCTCCATCACCGTCTCGCGGTCGAGAAACAGCCGCTCGTCGGCGTTCTCGGCGGTCACGCCGATGAGCTTGTGCAGCGTGCATTCGTGCTCGATGTGGCGGTAATGGCCGTGGCCGGCCGGCACCGCGTAGCTGTCGCGCTCGGTCCATGTGGTGTAGAGCGCGCGGAGCACGTCGCCTTCCGCCGCGCCCAATTCGTCGCGCCAGTCGTCCGCGTCGTCCTCGGCGTCGTGGAGCGGCACGAAGGGCGTCCAGTCGCTGGCGTCGGGAATGGGGGATTGGGCGGTCATTGGTCCGCCTCCACAAGCGCGCCGCCGACGCAGCGATACCAGACGCCAGCCCTTATGCCGCCAAGCCCGGTCGTGCCGCACGCGATGGAGACACGCCGCCACTCCGCGCCGGTCCATGAAAACTCGCGCGCGAAAAGGTCGACTCCATCGACCTCGCCCATGACGCGACAGCCCGGCCCGCTCCCAATCGCGCATCCCTGCTCGCCCGACGCGGTGGCCGCGCCCCGATAGCCCGAGGCGGTGGCCGCGCCATGCTCGCCCGACGCGGTGGCCGCGCCCTGAGTGCCCGAGGCGGTGGCCGCGCCCTGATAGCCCGACGCGGTGGCCGCGCCCTGAGTGCCCGACGCGGTGGCCGCGCCCCGAGTGCCCGAGGCGGTGGCAAGGCCGTTCGTTTTCACAGCCACCGGCCCCTCAAGCGTCGCTCTACCCGTGACCCACTTCACCGCTTCAAGGGTGAGCTCGCGCAGGCCGACTTCCTTGCCAACGCTCAGGATTTCAGCCGCAACCTTGTCACCCTCGCTGTCGGTTTTTCCGCCGACTTCGACGATGCAAAAACGCGATCTGGCGGGCGGGTAATAGTTGAATACGGCAAGCGGGTGCTGATCATCCGGGACCGCGTGGAAGCCATTTTTGCAGGCGACGATCTCGCCCGTGGCCGTGTAGGTCTGCCCGACCTCGAATTTGTGGCCGCGACAGGAAAGGTCGGCTTCGAATCCCTTGATCGCTCGGATGGTGGCGGTGTCGGTCATGGTGTCCTCCGTCAGCGATAGATGCGGCCGCCCACCGTCTGCGGCAGGGCCAGCCCCTCCGGCAGGGTGCAGCCGCGGAGGTCGAGCCAGCCGCCCACCGTCTGCGGCAGGGCCAGCCCCTCCGGCAGGGTGCAGCCGCGGAGGTAGAGCGATCCGCCAACGGTCTGCGGCAGGACCAGTCCCTCCGGCAGGGTGCAGCCGATGAGGTCGAGCCAGCCGCCCACGGTCTGCGGCAGGGCGATCCCCTCCGGCAGGGTGCAGCCGCTGAGGTCGAGCGATCCGCCCACGGTCTGCGGCAGGACCAGTCCTTCCGGCAGGGTGCAGCCGCGGAGGTCGAGCCAGCCGGGGAAAATCCCGCCGGTCACGAAAAAGAGCGCATCGAAAGCG
>JAUPWC010000143.1 GCA_030916665.1 Verrucomicrobiota bacterium | reverse complement strand
TGGCCGGCATCTTCGCCACGTCGATGACGGTGGGGGAGGGTTTTCCGCCCTGCACATTCAGAAAATAATCGCGACGGACCGTCTCGATGGCGAGGGCGCGGTCGTAGCCGGGTTCGCCGTAGTTGGCCTGGTCCTCAGCGTAGTCGAACATGTTCTGGACCGTGATGCCGTTGGCGGTGAGGAAGGTCTGCTCGTCAGCGGTGAAATAGGACGCTTGGTCAGTGCGGCCCGAAGCGTAGAGTTTGGCGGCCTTGTCGTAAAGGGCGCGGAACTGGTCGGCGAAGTCGTAGTGTTTCATGAGAAGGGAGGAAGGTTTGAGCCACGGATGGCACAGATGATCACGGATAAGAAGTGGGCCACAAAAGGCGCAGAAAGCTCAAAAGCAAATTCCGGAAGGGTCACCACGACGGAGGCTTGGCGGAGATGGCGAAGCAAACACACCAAAGACACGAAATCCGAACCACCTGTGGATTCCTGCTGCTCCGTCCTTTTGTGTGTTTCGTGTATTTCGTGGTGCCATCGTCACGGCACCGTGAAGTCGATCAGGCGTTTCTGGCGGTCCACTTTCATGACGACGACCTCGATCGGGTGGCCGAGCTCGAACTTGCGCTTCGACTTGCGGCCGATGAAGGCGGTGCCGGAGGGGTTGAGCACGTAGAAGTCGTCGCGGAGCGAGGAGACCGGCACCATGCCGAAGGCGCCGGCGTCGGGCACCTCGATGAAGAAGCCATGGTTGCGGACGTCGGTGATGATCGCCTTGAAGACGGTCTTCTTCTTCCGCTCCGCCTCGCGGTCGAAATACTCCATGAGCTTCACCTTCTGCGAGTCGCGCTCGGCCTCGGTGCTGTTGATCTCGGTGAGGCTGAGGTGCTCGGCGAGCTGGTCGGTGTGCGCGGCGCGGTAACCGGGCTGCTTCGCGAGCCAGGCGGCGAGCACGCGGTGGACGACCAGGTCGGCGTAGCGGCGGATCGGCGACGTGAAGTGCGTGTAGTCCTTCTTGTTGAGGCCGAAGTGACCGTCGTGGCTCGGGCGGTAGCAGGCCTTGCGCATGGAACGGAGCACCTGCGTGCGCAGGACGTAACCCTGCGGATGGTTTTTCAACACGCCGAGCAGGCGCACGAGTTCGTCGCGCTCCGAGAGGTCGCTGACCTTGATGTTGAAGGTGGCGAGAAACTGGCGCAGCTCGGCGAGGCGGGCCTCGTCGGGATCGTCGTGAACGCGATAGAGCGAGGGCAGGCGGTTGGTGCGGGTGAGCTGCGCGATGGCCTCGTTGGCGAGGAGCATGAACTCCTCGATGAGCTGGTGGCTCTCGTCGTTTTCGATCTTCTCGATGCGGTCGGCGTAGCCCTCGGCGTCCACGAAGATCTTGTTCTCGGGCATGTCGAGGTCGAGCGAGCCGCCGGCCATGCGTTCGCGGCGGAGCTTGGCCGCGATGGCCCAGAGCTGGCGCACCCATTTCTGGAGTTCGGTCAGTTCCTCAAAAGACAGGCTGTTCAATGCGCGGCCGGTGGAGCCGGTCTGGTGGGCGGCGGGCAGGGGCAGGCGGCGGATCGCGTCGTGGCTGTCCTCAAACATCAGCGCGTAGGCCTGTTTGTAGGTGAGGCGCTTGCGGCTGCAGATGACGGTGTTGGCGAACTCGGTGTGCTTGAGCGCGCCGTGGCGGTTGAAGGTGAAGATCGCGGCCTTGGTCAGGCGGTCCTGCGCCTCGACGAGCGAGCACAGGCCGTTGGAGAGTTTTTCCGGGAGCATCGGCACGACGGTGCCGACGAGGTAGGTGGAGTTGCCGCGGTGCTGCGCCTCCTTGTCGAGGGCCGTGCCGGGTTTCACGTAGTGGCTCACATCGGCGATGTGGACGCCCACGCGGATTTCGCCCTGGTCGAGATACTCGATGGAGAGCGCGTCGTCGAAGTCCTTGGCGTCGTCGGGATCGATCGTGAAGGTCGGGATGTCGCGGAAATCCATGCGCCCGGCGAGGTCCGCGGGCCTGACCTCCGGCGGGATCGCGGCGGCCTCGCGCTGGACGGGATCGGGGAACGAGGTCGCGAGGTTGTATTTGTGGTAGATGGCGGCGAGCTCGGCGCGCGGCTCGAAGGCGCGGCCCAGGCGCTGCGTGATCGTGCCGTCGGGATTGAGGTGGCGCTCCTTCCATTCGTTGAGCTTCACCACGACCTTGTCGCCGACCAGGGCGGGCGGCTTCACGTTCTGGCCCGGGCGCGACGGGTCGGGCACGATGATGTCGTGCGGGATGCGCGGGTCGTCGGGCGTGACGTAGAAAAAGGTGCGTCCGCGATGCAGCGTGCCCGTGACGGTCGCGGCGCCGCGCTCGAGGATCTCGATGACGCGGCCGGCCTGTTCGCCGGGTTTCAGGAAGAAGGGAAAATCGCGCTCGCGCGGCGAGCGGAGGCGCACGACGACCTTGTCGCCCTGCAGCGCGGTGCCGGTGTCGGCGGCGTCGATGTAGATCGCGGCCTCGCGGTTTTCGGTGGCGCGGCGTTCGGGCGTGACCATCGCCGAGCCTTTCTGCCGGAAGCTGATCGTGCCGGTGACGAGGTCGGCTTCCTGCGGGATGCAGAGGCGGTCGCCCTTGATGAGCGCGAGCCGCCCGGCGCGCACGAGCTGGCCGGCCTCGGCCAGGAAAGCGCGGCGCTGCTTCGTGTTGAGCCGCCACTCCTTGGCGATGGCCGGCGCGGAGGCCGGAACGTAGTTCTTGCGGGACAGGTGGGCGTGGAGACGCTCGGAGAAATTTTTCATGGAGGACGGGACCGCATGACCGTTTGGTGGGATTGCCACGCCCGCTGGGCGGGGCTCGCGATGACAGGCAAAGAGCGGGGAGATGCCGGGATTTTCTGGTCGCAACGTGCGCATGGGGTTGTAGGGTTGCAACATGCGAATTGCCCATGCCGCCAGCGAAGTGTTCCCGTATCTCAAGACCGGAGGACTGGCCGACATGGTGGCGGCGCTGGGCGGGACGCTGGTGGATCGCGGCCATGAGGTGGCCGTGTTCATGCCGGGCTATCGCTCGGTGTTCGACGGGCCGCACGCCAAGCACGCCGAACTCACCCACCGCCTGAAGATCGAGATGGGCGACGCCTTTCTCGCGGGCGATGTCTACACGCTGAAGCCGCGCCCCGGCCTCACCCTGTTTCTCATCTGCCGCGAGGAATATTTCGACCGTCGCCTGCCTTACTGGACCGGCGAGCGCGACTACGACGACAACGACGCGCGCTTCATCTTTTTCCAGAAAGCCGTGGCGGAACTGCTGCGCCTGACCGACTTCAAGGCCGACATCGTGCATTGCCACGACTGGCAGGCTGGCCTGCTGCCGCTCTTCGTGCGCCATGCGGAGCAGCGCTACGGTGTCACGCTCGCGCTGAAGACCGTCTTCACGATCCACAACATCGCCTATCAAGGCATTTTCCCGAGGAAATCCTACGCGCTCACGAACCTGCCTGACGAACTCATGGGCATCGACGGTCTAGAGTATTACGACCAGATGTGCATGATGAAGGGCGGCATCGTCTTCGCCGACCTCGTCACGACCGTGAGCCCGCGCTACGCGCAGGAGATCCAGACGCCGGAGTTCGGCAACGGCATGGACGGCATCATCGGCACGCGCGTCGTGGACCTGCATGGCCTCATCAACGGCATCGACACGGCGGTGTGGAACCCCGCGACCGATGCCAGCCTGCCCGCGCGCTTTAGCGTCGAGAACATCGCCGGCAAGGCGCTCTGCCGCGAGCGGCTCCTGCAGGAATTCGGCTGGAGCCCGAAGCCGCCCTCGCGCCGGCGCTCCGGCAACACAACCCCACCGATGCCGGTGGCCGCGAACGGCGGCGTTACCGGACCTTTGTTCGGCATGGTCTGCCGCTTCACCCCGAGCAAGGGCCTCGACCTGGTGCTCGGCGCGGAGGATTTTTTCGCCCAAGAAGACTGCCGGCTCGTCGTGCTCGGCGGCGGCGAGAAAAAATACGAGGAGGCTGTCCGCGCCCTGGCCGCGCGGCATCCCGACAAGATCGGCGTGTTCGTGAAACACGACGAGGCGATGAGCCACCTCGTCGAGGCGGGTTCGGATTTCTTTCTCATGCCCTCGCTCTTCGAGCCCTGCGGCCTGAACCAGATGTATAGCCAAGCCTACGGCACCGTGCCGCTCGTGTCGCGCGTCGGCGGACTGGTGGACACCGTGGTCGATATCGACGCCGAGCCCGCGGCCGGCACCGGCATCATGTTTCCGCCCACGCAGGAGGCCTTCAACGCCGGGCTGCGCCGCGCGCTCGCGCTCTACGCCGACAAGGCGAAATACGCCGAAGTGCAGCGTCGCGCCATGCGCCGGGATTTCTCGTGGAAGACCGCGGTCGCCGCCTACGAGGAGCTCTACGCGAACGCGCTGTGAGGTTGGGTGTTCGAAGAGACGCGCACAGGGCGAAAGGGTGGGGCCGACCTCCGGGCGGCCCGGCAACATCCGCCAACGCCCGGCCCGCCCGGAGGTCGGGCCCTACCAGATGATGGATTTGAGGGGCTTTCTCTCCCTTCGCCAGGTCGGGCCAAGGCCCGACCCTGCAAAAGACCGATTCCGCCGCATCCGCCGCGCCGCCTCATGCGTTTAATCATCAATGGTATCCGCCTCGCCTTATTCCACCATCGTCTGGTTTCGTCAGGACCTGCGCTTGCAGGACAACCCGGCGCTCGCGGCGGCGGTGGCACGGGGTGGGGCGGTGGTGCCGGTGTTCATCCTTGATGATGCCGCGGAAGGCCGTTGGCCGATGGGCGGTGCTTCGCGCTGGTGGCTGCATCAATCGCTGGCGGCCCTCGCGGATGCGCTACGCGAGCGAGGCTCGCAGCTGGTGCTGGCGCGAGGCGAAGGCGCAGCCGTCTTGCGCGGCCTGATCAAGTCCACGGGCGCCGACGCCGTTTACTGGAACCGCCGCTACGAGCCGGCGGTCATCGCCCGCGACAAGGAGCTGAAGGCCGGTCTCGGCGTGGAGGCGAAGAGTTTCAACGCCGCGTTGCTGTTCGAGCCGCACACCGTGCAGAATAAGGCCGGCGGCCCCTTCCAGGTGTTCACGCCTTTCTGGAAGCACTGTCTCTCTCTCAAGGTCGAGGAGCCCGTGCGGCTGCCGCTCAAAACGCTGCCCGCTCCCGAAACCTGGCCGCATTCCCTCGCGCTGGGAGAACTCAACCTGCTCCCGGAAATCGCCTGGGATGCCGGGTTCGCGCAAGCGTGGGAACCGGGCGAGGCCGGCGCGCAGCGGCGCCTCAAGAAATTCATCGCGTCGGCGATGGACGGCTACGGCGAGCAGCGCAACCGGCCCGATGTGCACGGCACCTCGGCGCTGTCGCCGTATCTGCACTTCGGCGACCTCGGGCCGCGTCAGGTGTGGGCCGCGGTGAAGGCGTCGGCGAAGGGCAGCGGCGTGTTTCCGCCGAGCCGGGGCGCGCAGGTTTTCCTCAGCGAGGTGGGCTGGCGGGAGTTCGCTCATCACCTGCTGTTCCATTTCCCGCACACGCCGGAGGCGCCGCTGCGGACGGAGTTCGGGGCCTTTCCCTGGCGGAGCGATGCGCCGCAACGGCGGGCCTGGCAGCGGGGGCGCACCGGATACCCGATCGTGGACGCCGGCATGCGGCAGCTCTGGACGACCGGCTGGATGCACAACCGCGTGCGCATGATCGTGGCGTCGTTTCTCGTGAAGCACCTGCGCCTCTCTTGGCAGGCCGGCGCCGACTGGTTCTGGGACACGCTCGTGGACGCCGACCTCGCGAGCAACACGCTCGGCTGGCAATGGACCGCGGGCTGCGGGGCCGATGCGGCACCGTATTTCCGGATCTTCAACCCGATGCTGCAGGGCGCGAAGTTCGACCCCGAGGGCGCCTATGTCCGCCGCTGGGTGCCGGAACTGGCGAAGCTGCCCACGGAGTTCATCCACAGTCCGTGGGATGCGCCGATGACGGTGCTCGCGCAAGCCGGCGTTACCCTCGGCCGGACCTACCCGCTCCCCATCGTTGACCACGCGGAAGCGCGGACCGCCGCGCTGGCCGCGTTGCAAACGATCCGAGCCAGGCCCGTATGAACCGGAGAGGGGCACCACTAAACACCAGCCGTCGCCGAGCCTATGGCTGGCCGGCACGAAAGACACGAAAAGGGATGAGATACCAAAGGTAGGGCGGGACCGCTGGGCCCGCCGGTCGCAGTCCCCTCCACACTCTCGAAACCGTCATCCTGAACGGAGTGAAGGATCCAGGATGATGTCCGCCGACGGTGATGCAGCTGGATCCTTCGCGGGGCTCAGGATGACGGCAGTGACGTTCTTTGACGGCAGCACCTTGGCACGCTCCGGTTGGTTGCACGGCCTTTCGCCCGGACCGTTTCACAGCGCTTGCAAGCGGGCGCCTGTAGGCCGAAGCCGCCTCGAATGAATGACTTCCGGCCGGCACGGCTTCGGGTCAGGGCCTCAGCAGGTCACGACATTTTCGTATCTTGCTTGTGTTTCGTGGTGCCCCATTGGTTTTCAAAAATTCCTCAAATCCGGGCTTCCCAAACGGGCGGGCTGACCTATGGTCGGCTGCTTATATGCAGAGAACATTCGTCATCTTTAAGCCCGACTGCATGGAACAACGCCATGTGGGCAACGTGCTTAACCGTTTTGAGCAGGCCGGCTTCACCATCGTCGGTTGCAAGATGGGCAAGCTGAGCCCCGAGAAGCTGCGCGAGCACTACGCGCACGTGGCCAGCAAGCCTTTCTACCCCGAGATCGAGGCCTTCATGAGCTCCCGCCCCGTCATCATGATGGCGCTGGAGGGGGACAACAGCGTCCAGAAGGTCCGCGACCTCCTCGGCCCCACGGACTCACGCAAAGCCGCCAAGGGCACGATCCGCGGCGACTTCGGCACCGAGATGATGAAGAACGTCGTCCACGCCTCCGACAGCGACGAGAACGCCAAGATCGAGCTCGCCCGATTCTTCCAGCCTGAGGAGCTTTTTAACGTCTGAGCTCCCTCAGGCTGTTGAAGTTTAAGTTGAGAGTTTAAGGTATGTGCTCTGGGCCGACCCTTAAACTTAAACTTCCAACTGCAACTTGAGCGGAGCGAATAATGCGCGCTTGACGGGTGGCCGGCGGGTGCGCTTTTTTGGTCCTTCGATTTTTCCGCCCCTATCGTCTAGCGGCTAGGACAGGAGATTCTCATTCTTCAAACCGGGGTTCGATTCCCCGTGGGGGCACCACTCTAAAAGGCCCGCATCCAAGCGATGCGGGCCTTATTATTGTCAGAGAATTGCCTCCCCAACGACCGGCGCAGAGCGCAACCTGTGGCATGGCTCAAATCGGCAAACGCAATCTCCTGACGGTCGTCCGCTCGGCGGCGCCGGGGCTATATCTCGATGGCGGGGCGCGGGGCGAAATCCTCCTGCCGGGGCGCTACATCCCGACCGGCGCGGTCGTGGGCGGGAAGGTCGAGGTGTTCGTCTATCGCGATTCCGAGGATCGCCTTGTGGCGACGACGGAGCAGCCGCTGGCCCAACTAGGCGAGCTGGCTTACCTGCGGGTCACGGGCATCAATCCGCGCGTGGGTGTGTTTCTCGAATGGGGCCTGGAGAAGGACCTCCTCCTCCCG
>JAUPWC010000142.1 GCA_030916665.1 Verrucomicrobiota bacterium | reverse complement strand
CCCTGAAGCTGGAGCACCGGCCCGAGCAGGAACAGATGGCCCGCGCCGTGGCCGCCGCGATGGCCGACGACACGCCGCTGCTCTTCGAGGCCGGCACCGGCGTCGGCAAGAGCCTCGCCTACCTCCTGCCGGGGATCATCCACGCCGTGGACCAGAGCCGGCAGCTCATCGTCTCGACGCACACCATCTCCCTGCAGGAACAAATCGAGCAGAAGGACCTGCCGCTCTGCCGCCGCATCTTCAAGGAAGACCCCGCCGGCGCGCCCTATGCCGGATTCCGCTCGGCGGTGCTGGTCGGCAAATCCAACTACCTCTGCCCCACCCGCCTCAGCCACACGCTCGCGAACCGGGCCAGTCTCTTCGCCGACGCCGACTACGAGGAGTTGCAGCGCATCGCGACCTGGGCCGAGACCACCACAACCGGTTTGCGCCACGAGTTGAAGCCGCCGCCGCGCCCCGAGGTCTGGGAGGCCGTCAACGCCGATTCCTCCGCCTGCTCGCGCAAACACTGCGACTGCGAGAAGTGCCACTACCAGCGCGCCCGCGCCCGGCTGCGGCAGGCACATGTGATCATCGTCAACCACGCCCTGCTCTTCGCCCTCATCAACGCCGGCGGCGCGCAGGCCCACGGCGCCCAGCGCGAAACACGCGGCGTCCTGTTCCCCGACGACTTCCTCGTGCTCGACGAGGCCCACACCGTGCCCGAGGTCGCGACCAACAACTTCGGTCTCTCGCTCAGCAGCTACGGCGTGGACCGTGCGCTCAAGCACCTCTTCAACCCGAAAACCAAGCGCGGCCTGCTCCGCAAACTCGGCGGTCCCGAGGCCCAGCAGCTCGTGGTGGACGCACTCGATGCGGCCAAACAGTTCTTCGACTTCCTCGCCGCCCGCGTGCTTGACCAGCGCGCCATCGTGCGCGTCCGCGAGGCCGGCGTGGCCGAGCCGATGCTGCAGGGACCGCTCGGCGCGCTCGAACGCGTGCTGGCCAAGCTCGCCGACAAGGCCCCGCCCGACAGCCGCGAAAGCGAGGAACTGCTGGAGCAGAAGCAGCGCATCAAGGGCCTCCAGGCCGATCTCATGGAGTGGCTCACGCTCGGCGACGAGGGGCATGTCTATTGGACCGAGCGCAGCGGCCGGAAGCAGACCATCGTCACGCTGCGCAGCGCACCGATTGACGTAGCCCCTGAGTTGCGCCGCCATCTCTTCGGCTGCCAGACGAGCGTCGTCTGCACGAGCGCCACGCTGGCCATGGGCGGCAGCATCGAGCCCTTTGCCGCGCGCATCGGCGCGGACCAGGCCGAGGCCGTCGCTGTCAAATCGCCCTTCGACTATGAGCGGCACATGCGCGTCTTCGTGGCGACCGACGTGCCGTTGCCCTCGCCGCAGGAGGCGCGGCTGGCACTCGACGCCCTGACTGACTACATCCGTTTCTGCACCGGGCGGGTGAAGGGCGGTTCGCTGGTGCTGTTCACCAGCTACACCGACATGCGCGCCATCGCCACAACGCTGGAACCGGAGTGGCGCAAGGCGGGCCGTCCTTTCCTGATGCAAGGGGCCGATCTCTCCCGCACAGAGCTCGCGCAGCAGATGCGCAGTCTCGGCAATGCCGTGTTGTTCGGCACCGACAGTTTCTGGACCGGCGTGGATGTGCCGGGCGCGGCCCTTTCGCAGGTCATCATCACCCGGCTGCCCATTGATCCGCCGACCCACCCGATCACCGAGGCCAAGTGCGAGCACATCCGCGACGCCGGCGGCAACCCGTTCAACGAGCTGACCCTGCCCGACGCGCTCATCAAGTTCCGCCAGGGCGTGGGCCGGCTCATTCGCAGCAAAACCGACCGCGGACTCGTCACGATCCTCGACGCCCGCGTGATCGCCAAGGCCTATGGCCGGGAGTTCCTCGGCAGCCTGCCGACCACCGCTTACGAGCGGCTGGACCGGGAAAACCGGGAGCGTGCTTTTCGGCCTTTCCCTTGAGCCAAAAGCTGCCACTAGTCATCGCACCTCTTAAATGAAGCTCAGCACTTTCGCCCAAACCGACGTCGGTCGCGCCCGCCCCGAAAACGAGGACAGCTACCTCTGCAACGACAAGCTGGGCATCTACGCCGTCGCCGACGGCATCGGCGGGCTCCCCTCCGGCGGACAGGCCAGCCAGCTGGCCGTGAGCACCTTGCAGAAAATCGTCAGCGAGCACACCGTCGGCCAGAAGCTGAACTACGAGCGCATCATCGCCGAGATCAACGACCAGGTGTTCAAGCTCGGTCGCGTGCTCAGCCCGCAGTTCGGCATCGGCTCCACCCTCACCTTCATCCATGTGGCGGGCGTGAAGCTGTATTTCGGCCATGTCGGCGACTCCACCGCCCTGCGCCTGCGTTCCAAGGCGCTCGAGCAGCTCACGACCGACCACACCATTGAGACCGAACTCAAGCAGCGTGCCGCCCGCGGGGAACCGCTGGCCCTGCTCATGGAGAACCGCAACGCCCTCACCCGCTGCATCGGCCAGCCGCCGCCGATCGAAGGCGACTGCTTTTCGCACACCGTCCTGCCGCACGACCGCTACCTGATCTGCAGCGACGGCATCACGCGTTATGTGGCACAGCAGGAGATCGCCAAGGTGATGACGGAAGCCCGCACACCGGAACACGCGGTCAAGACCCTCATCGACCGCGCCAACGAACGCGGCGGCCTCGACAACTCGACCGGCGTCGCGTTGTTCTACGAGTGAGCGAATCGAACCGGATCAACCGGAAAGCGACGAAGTCACGGGGCAATTCCGGAACTGGCTTTGTTTCCTTTGGTGAACCGCCGCTCTGATCATTTCGCCTGCCTCGTCGCGAAACAGCCGGACAACGAGCTGTTCCGCTTCAGCCTCGCCCAGGCCCTGCTCGCCGAAAACCGTCCGGCCGACGCGCTGGAACACCTGGAGTTCTGCGCCCGCCGGAAGGCCGACTGGATGATGCCTCGCATCCTCCTCGGCAAGGCCCTCGCCGGCCTCAACCGCCGCCGCGAGGCAAAGCCCTGGCTCGAAGAGGCCCTGAATCTGGCGGTCGATCAAACCCACGAAGACCCCGAGCGGGAACTGCGGGCGCTGCTGAAAGACTTGGGGTAACCACGAAACACACGGCAGACACGAAAAGCAGCGGATTCCCCGGTTTCGTGTGTTTGGTGTATTTCGTGGTGACCAACCTCAACCCCACAGCGGCGCCGGATACTTCCCGTCGGCCACGAGCGTCCTGATCGCCGCCTGCGCGGCCGCCAGATCTTCCCGGTAGGTCAGGCCGAACCACGCGTCTTCCGAGCGGTGCAGCGCGATGCGGGCCTCGCCGCGCGCGTTCAGGTCGCTGAGCGTCGTGGGCAGGTAAATTTCCGCCTTCGGGTCCTGACCGCGTGTGGCCAGAAACGACGCAAAGGCCGCCTCCAGCTGCGGAAACACTGCCGGCGTGAAGCCCCAGAAATTCATGGACACAATTTCCGCGCCGGACAGCTGTTGCGGCTGTCCCTGCGCATCGGTGTAGCGGGCGCCGCTGTCGACCTTCTCGATCTTCGTGATTTCCGTGATGGCCCTGAGCCGGCCGGCCGCATCCGTCGAGCACAGGCCGCGGCTGACCGTGCCGTGCTCGGACAGTGTCTGGCTCAGCGGGTAGCCAACCATCGCGTAGTCGGGCGAAGCCGCGAAATGCGCCGCCAGCGTGCGGTAGGCCGAGGCCCCGTAGAAATCGTCGGCGTTGATCACCGCAAACGGCCCGCGCACCGCCGGCTGCGCCACGAGCGTCGCATGCGCCGTGCCCCAAGGCTTGCTTCTGTCAGGTGGAACCTGCGCTCCGCGCAGGTTGGCCCCGAGTTCCTGAAACACATACTGCACGTCCATGCGGCTCTCCAACCGCCGTCCGATGGTCTCGCGGAAATCTTTTTCGATGTCCTTGCGGATCACGAGCACCAGCCTCCCGAATCCCGCGCGCAGGGCGTCGAAGGCCGAGTATTCGATGATGAGTTCGCCGTGCGGCCCGACGGGCTGCACCTGTTTCACGCCGCCGAACCGGCTGCCCATGCCCGCCGCCAGAACCACCAAATCGTATGAGTTTTTAGCCACGAATGACACGGATGGACACGGATGGAGCGGCGGTAAAACAAAAAGCCGCTTCAGGGGTCGCGTTCACCACCAAGGCACGAAAGCACCAAGGGCCGCCTCCGATCTTTGCGTCTCTGTGTCTTTGTGGTTCATGGCTCGGGAGCATTTTTTATACGCCGCCCGAATTTCGCCCGACCACGACATCGCGATTGCCTCTGGCCGTCTCCCGGGCAACAAACGGCCCTGAAACCGCTTGGCAATCAACGGGCCGGCCGGCAGTTTCTAGGCCGCTGCACGCCTCCCTTCATGCCCACTGACACCATCTACCCCCAAGACCAGGATCGTCGGCCTTCCGTGGTCAGGGAACAGGACATTGAAGTGGAGTTTATCGATAAGCTGAAGGACCTCAAATACACCGACCGCCCTGACATCCGCGATCGCGCCGCCCTCGAAGCCAACTTTCGCCAGAAATTTGAGGCCCTCAACCGCGTCCGACTCACCGATGCCGAGTTCTCCCGTCTCCTTGACGACCTCGTCTCGCCCGACGTCTTCAAGAACTCCGTCCGCCTACGGGAGAAGAACGATTTCACCCGCGACGACGGCACCCCGCTTTCCTACACCTTGGTGAACATCAAGGACTGGTGCAAAAACGACTTCGAGGTCGTCCACCAGCTCCGGATCAACACCGACTACAGCCACCACCGCTACGACGTCATCCTCCTCATCAACGGCGTCCCGGTCGCCCAGGTGGAGCTCAAGACCCTCGGCGTCAGCCCACGCCGCGCCATGGAGCAGATCGTGGACTACAAGGCCGACCCGGGCAACGGCTACACCCGCACGCTCCTCTGTTTCGTCCAGCTCTTCATCGTCTCCAACCGCACCGAGACCTTCTACTTCGCCAACAACAACGCCCGGCACTTCGCCTTCAACGCCGACGAGCAGTTTCTTCCCGTCTATCGCTTCGCCGACCGCGCCAACAAGCCCATCACCCACCTCGCGGATTTCGCCGACGCCTTTCTCCAGAAGTGCGATCTCGGCCGAACGATCAGCCGCTACATGGTGCTCATCCAGAGCGAGCAAAAGCTCCTCATGATGCGCCCGTATCAGATCTACGCCGTCCAGAGCATCGTGGACTGCATCGACCAAAACAACGGCAACGGCTACATCTGGCACACCACCGGCAGCGGCAAGACCCTCACCTCCTTCAAGGCCTCCACGCTCCTCAAGGACAACCCCGCCATCGACAAGTGCCTCTTCGTCGTGGACCGCAAGGACCTCGACCGCCAGACGCGCGAGGAGTTCAACCGCTTCCAGGAGGGCTGCGTCGAGGAGAACACCAACACCGAGACCCTCGTCCGCCGCCTCCTCTCCGACGACAAGGCCGACAAGGTCATCGTCACCACCATCCAGAAGCTCGGCCTCGCCCTCGACGGCACCAATAAGCGCAACTACCGCGAGCGCCTCGCACCCCTCTCTGCCAAGCGCCTCGTCTTCATCTTCGACGAGTGCCACCGCTCCCAGTTCGGCGACAATCACCAGGCCATCAAGGAATTCTTCCCCCGCTCCCAGCTTTTCGGTTTCACCGGCACGCCTATCTTCGAGGCCAACGCCTCGCGCGTGCAGATCGCCGGCGAGGAGAAAACCCTCCGCACCACCGCCGACCTCTTCCAGCGCGAACTGCACGCCTACACCATCACCCACGCCATCGAGGACAAGAACGTCCTGCGCTTCCACGTGGACTACTACCGGGGAGCGCCCGCGTCCGCACTCCCGGGAACGCCGACGTCCTCGTCGGCCTCTGCTGCCCCAAAGCCGACGGGGACGTCGGCGCTCCCAGCCACCCTCACCAAGCGCGCCGTGATTGAGGCCATCCTCGACAACCACGACGCCGCCACCCACGCCCGCCGGTTCAACGCTCTCCTCGCCACCGCCTCCATCAACGAGGCGATCGAGTATCACGGCCTGTTCCAGTCCATCCAGGTGGAGCGCTTGGCCGCCGATCCCGCCTTCGTGCCGCTGAAGGTCACCTGCGTCTTCTCCCCGCCCGCCGATGGCGACGCCGACGTGCGCCAGATCCAGGAGGACCTGCCGCAGGAAAAGGCCGACAACGAGCAGGACCCCGAGGGCAAGAAGGCCGCCCTCCGCGCCATCATCGCCGCTTACAACACCCGCTACGGCACCGCCCACACCGTCGCCGAGTTCGACCTCTACTACCAGGACGTCCAGAAGCGGATCAAGGACCAGCAGTTCCCCAACGCCGACCTCCCCCGCAAGGGCGCCGAGAAAATCGATGTCACGATTGTCGTGGACATGCTGCTCACCGGCTTCGACTCGAAGTTCCTCAACACCCTCTACGTTGATAAGAACCTGAAGCACCACGGCCTCATCCAGGCCTTCTCCCGCACCAACCGCGTCCTCAACGCCACCAAGCCCCACGGCCAGATCCTCGACTTCCGCGCCCAGCGCGACGCCGTGGACGCCGCCGTCACCCTCTTCTCCGGCGTCGAGAACCAGTCCAAGGCCCGCGAAATCTGGCTCGTCGATCCCGCCCCCAAGGTCGTCGAGAAGCTCAAAACCGCCCTCGGCCAGCTCGGCGACTTCATGCGCTCGCAGGGCCTCGCCGCCCGGCCCGAGGATGTCCCCGCCCTGCGCGGCGACGAGGCCCGCGCCGCCTTCATCGAGCGCTTCCGCGAGGTCCAGCGTCTCAAGACCCAGCTCGACCAATACACCGATATCGCCCCCGAGACGCAGGCCGAGGTCGAGCGCCTCCTGCCCCGCGACCAGCTCAACGCCTTCCGCGGCGTCTATCTCTCCACCGCCCAAGCTCTCAAGGAGCAGCAAGCCGTCCCCCCTGGGAGCGCCGGCGTCCCCGCCGGCATTCTGGAAAATCTCGAGTTCGAGTTCGTCCTCTTCGCCTCCGCCGTCATCGATTACGACTACATCATGGCCCTGCTCGCCCGCTTCTCCAGCGAGGCCCCCAGTCGGCAGACCATGAACCGCGAGCAGCTCATTGGACTCATTTTGGCCGACGCCAAGTTCCTCGACGAGCGCGACACCATCCGCGACTACATCAACACCCTCCAGGCCGGCCAGGGCCTCGACGAAAAGGCGATCCGCGACGGCTACCGTCAGTTCAAGAAGGCACGCCACGCCGCCGAACTCGCCGCCGTCGCCCAGAAACACGGCCTCGCCCCCGACCGCCTCGAAGCCTTCACCGACGCCATCCTCCAGCGCATGGTCTTCGACGGCGAGCAACTCACCGGCCT
>JAUPWC010000141.1 GCA_030916665.1 Verrucomicrobiota bacterium | reverse complement strand
CTTCTCCCCAATGATGGCGCTCGCCTTCTGCGGTGCGGTTTATTTCCGCAACCGCCAGCTATGGTGGCTGCCGTTTGCCGGGCTGTGCCTGACCGACCTCTACATCAACTGGTTCTACGCCCGCGAATACGGCTACCACCTCGAGTGGACCGGCTATGTTGCCCGCGTGATCTGCTTCGCCGCCGGCCTCGGACTCGGCTGGTGGGTCTCCACCCGCAAGTCCTGGCTCTGGCTGCTCAACGGCTCCCTGCTCGGCGCGCTGCTGTTCTACTTCATCACCAACACGCTTTCATGGTGGAGCGACGCCTTCTACGCCAAGACTCTCGCCGGCTGGTGGCAGGCGCTCACCATCGGCCATCCCGAGTATCCGCCCACGATCTATTTTTTCCGCAACACCCTCTTCGGCGACCTTATGTTCACCGGCCTCTTCGCCGGCGTGATGGAGTGGATCGCCAAGCGCAACGAGGAACCCAGCCTGCTCGACGACAGTGAAGAAGAAACCGAGGGCGAGGAAAAGCCCGCCGAGGCGGAAGTGAAGGAGTGAGCGCCCTGCGCGAAACGCGCCAAACAGGGCAGCCTTCCCTCACCCGTCATCCTGAGCGCAGCGAAGGATCCAGAGGCTGGGACATTGCGTGTGATTCCCCCCGGATGCTTCGCTGCGCTCAGCATGACACGGAGCGGGAATTCTCCAACCTTCCGGGTGTTCCTTGGATTCCGGGAGGGGCCGTTCTACTTCGACTTCATCACCCACACGCCGTCCCATTTGCCTTCGGGCGGGTGGGCTTTCAGGTATTCGCAGCGCTCGATGTAGGTCTGGCTGAGCTTGTCGCCGGGATGGAGGCTGAGCGCCTCCTTGAATGACTTGATGGCGCGGTCGAAGTCGCCCTTGCGGTAATAGCCCAGCGCGCCGCGGAACTGGCTCAGCACCTCCGACAGGTGGGGGAAGGTTTCCTCGGTGTGATAGTCGAGCACCTCGTGCACGCCGACGGGCTCGGTCTTGCCCTTCACGATCACGCGGTCCACCTCGCGCGTGCGGTAGGTGCCCTTGAGCTTCGCCCGCGTGAACTCGCTGATGAGGATCTGCGCCGAATACTCCTTGCACGCGCTTTCCAACCGCGAGGCGAGGTTCACGCCGTCGCCGATGACCGTAAAATCCATGCGCTTCGGGGAGCCGATGTTGCCCGACACGATCGTGTCGGTGTTCAGGCCGATGCCCATGAGGATGGGCTTCTGGCCGCGCTCCTGACGCGTGCGGTTGAGCACCCGGAGCTCGGTGGTCATCGCGATGGCGGCGCGCACGGCGCGGTCGGCATCGTCACCCCGCGGGACCGGGATGCCGAACTCGGCCATGATCGCGTCGCCGATGAACTTGTCGAGCATGCCGCCCTCGTGCGTGATGCAGTTCACCATCACCGTGAAATACTCGTTGAGCAGCGCGACCGTGCCCTGCGCGCCCAGCTCCTCGGTGAGCGTGGTGAACGCGCGGATGTCGGAGAACAGCACGGTGGCCTCCACGCTCTGGCCGCCGAGGATTTCGCCGCCCGAGGCGAGCAGGCGGTCGGCGAGGCCGGGGTCCATGTAGCGCGCCATGGTGGACTTCATGCGCTTCTCGTTGCTGATATTCTCCAGCATCAGCAGCGTGCCGGCGCGCGCGCCCTTGAGGCTGATGAGCGGCTGCACCGTGAGGTTGACGCTCAATTTCTCGCCGCGCGCCTCCATCTCGGCGTCCATCAGCACGTCGGTCTTGCGGCCCTCGCCCACGACCTTGAGGCGCTCGACGATCCAGGAGTTGGCGCCGGTGAAGAAATCCGCCGCACTCTTCCCGATCACGTCGGCCTCGCGGGCCTTGAGGATGCGGTAGCCGGCGGCGTTGCAGGTCTGGATGCGGCCGTCCTCGGCGAGCGTGATGACGCCGTTCGACATGCTCTCCAGCATCGACTGGTTGTAGTTCTTCATCGTCTGCACGTCGTCGAAGAGCTTGGCGTTCTCCAGCGCGATGGACACCTGGGCGGTGAAGGCCTTGAGGCGTGCCTCGTCCTCGGCGGTGAACGGGCCGCCGCGCTTGTTCAGCGCCTGCGTCACGCCGATGACCTTGCCGTGTTTGTTGACGACGGGCACGCAGAGGATGGAGCGCGTGAAGTAACCGGTCTTCCGGTCGAACGCCGGGTTGAAGCGCAGGTCGGCGTAGGCGTGCGGGATGTTGATCGTCTTGCCCGACTGGAACACCGCGCCGGCGATGCCCGCCGTGTTGGTCAGCTTGATCTGCACCGCGCTGAGGCCCTCGCCCACCTCGGACCAGAGTTCGCCGGTCTTCTCGTTGTTGAGGAAGAGCGTCGAGCGGTCGGCCTTCAGCATGCGCGTGGCCTCGCTCATCACCCGGCGCAGCAACAGCGACAGGTCCAGCGAGCTGGTGATGTCCGCCACGAGGTCGAGGAATTCCATCTCCTGCTGGCGCGTCTTCTTCATCTTCTCGATGAACTGCGTGCTCTGCAGCGCCGAGGCCGCCTGCAAGGCCATCGCCTCGAGCAGGCCGAGGTCGTCACGGGTGAAACGTCCGCGCCGTTTGTTGAGGGTCTGCACCACGCCGATGACCTCGCCGCGCGCGGTGCGCACCGGGGCGCAAAGCACGGACTTCGTGGTGAAGCCGGTGTTCTCGTCCACCTCGCGGTGGAAACGCGGGTCGGCGTAGGCGTCGTGCACGATCTCGCCCTGGCCCGCCTGAAACACCGCGCCGGCGATGCCCGCGGTGTTGAGGATGCGGATCTCGCGGTTGAAGGTGCCCTGCGCCACGCGCGAGTAGAGTTCGCCGGTCACGGGGTCGTTGAGGAAAAGCGTGCCGCGCTCGGCGTTGGTCTCGTTGGCCACGAGCTGCACAAGGGTGGCCAGCAGTTCGTCGAGACTCTCGATGGCGGCGACCTGCTGCGTGAGCTTCACGAGCATCTCCGCGCGGCGGAGGCGGGCGCGCAGCGCAGCGGGCGAAGCGGTGCGCTCGCGCTTAGCGGGCATGGCGGGCCTCCAGGTGGGTGCGCAGCGCGGCGATGCTGTCGCGCAGCTGCTTGATCTCCTCGCCGGCCGCGCGCTGCAGGCGGTCGCGTTCGGCCGCGTGCTGCTGCAGCTGGCGCTCCATCTCGTCGCGCAAAGCCTGGATCGCGGCGTGCAACTGCTTGGACTCATCCTGCCCGGCGGCCACGGCCGCCTGCACCGACTCGGTCTTCGCGGCGGCCAGCGCCTGCAGTTCGTCGCGCAGTGAGCCGACGGTGTGCTGCAGCTGCCGGATCTCGTCCTGCGCCACCGTCACCGCCGCCTGCACGGCTTCGCGGCGCACCGTCTCGGCCTGTTCGAGCTGCGTGCGCAACGCCGCCACCGTATCCGCCATCTGCCGGATCTGGCGCCGCGCCTCCAGCAATTCGTCACCCTCGCTGAGGGCGAACGGCGGGGCGGACGATGACGCGGCCTTGGACACGATTGCCGAGTGTCCGGCCCCATTCCCTCGCGGCAAGCCGATTTAGCCGCAGCAGCCGGCATGGTTGCTCTACGATGTGAGCAGATTATCCCCGGCCCGTCGCTTGCCAACCGGCTGACGCCGGGTAAACAACTTCGTTCCGACCACCCCACCCCCGTCCCTCGCATGTCTTCCTCCGCCCCGGATTCTTCCCCCGTGCTCACCCGCCGCACGGCCATCAAACAAGGCCTGTCCGGCATCCTCGCCTTTGGCGTGGCGCCGCTCGTCCTGCCCTCCCGCCTCTTCGGCGCCTCGGCCCCCAGCAACCGGATCACGGTGGGCATCGTGGGCAACGGCCTCATCGCCCGCAGCCACGTCGGTGCGCTGCTCGGCCGGGATGACTGCCAGATCGTCGCGCTCTGCGACGTGTGGCGCAGCAAGGCCGAGGCCATGCAGAAACGCATCGAGCAGGGTTACGCCGACCAGGCCGGCACCGCCGCCTTCAAGGGTCTCGACCTCTACGGAACCCACGAGGAACTCGTCGCCCGCGCCGACATCGACACCGTTTTTGTCACCACGCCCGACCACTGGCACGCGCCCGTGTCCATCGCCGCGATGCTCGCGGGCAAGGACGTCTATTGCGAAAAACCCATGACGCTCACCGTGCGCGAGGGCCGCACCATGGTGGAGGTAGCCCGGCGCACCGGCCGTGTGCTGCAGACCGGCACGCAGCAGCGCTCCGAGTCCGCCTTCCGCCGCGCCGCGACGATCATCCGCAACGGCTGGCTGGGGGACATCAAGCTCATCCGCACCCGCCTCGGGCGCTTTCCTGCCGCGCCCGCCAACCTGCCCGAGGAACCCATCCCCGCCGATCTCAATTACGACCGCTGGCTCGGTTCCACGCCCTGGCATCCCTTCAACTCCTTCCGCGTGAAGGGCGACTACGGTGGCGGCTGGCGCGTGTTCCTCGAATACGGCTCCCGCAAGAACGGCGACTGGGGCGCCCATCACTTTGACATCATCCAGTGGGCCCTCGGCATGGACGCCTCCGGCCCGGTCGAGTTCATCCCGGCCGGCTTCGAGGGCAACCCCTACCAGACCCATCGCTACGCCAACGGCGTCACCGTGCAGCGCGTGGACGGCAACCAGCCCGCCATGATCGAGTTCATCGGCACCAAGGGCACGGTCGGCGTCGGCCGCGACGACTACCTCGTGTGCGACCCGATCGCACTCGCCACCCGTCCGGTCCGCGCCGGCGAACAGCATCTCTACGTCAGCGACGACCACCAGAGCGACTTTTTCAACTGCGTGCGCACGCGCCAGCGGTCCATCGCGGATGTCGAGATCGGCCACCGCTCCGCCACGGTCGGCCACCTTTGTGGCATCGCCCGCCAGCTCCGTCGCCCGCTGAAGTGGGACCCGGTCAACGAGACCATCATCGACGACCCGGTCGCCAACCGCCTGCTCGACCGCCCGCGCCGCGCCCCCTACGCCCTCCTCTGAACCGCCGCCCCCGCGCCATGAATTTCTCCATCCTCTCCCTGAACACCGCCCGCGCGCTCGCCGTCGGTTCGCTCCTGATCGCCGCCGGCTGCACCACACCCCGTGCGACCAAGCCCGCCGCGGAACCGGCCCAAGCCGCCGCACCTTCCAAACCGGCCGCCGAAGGCGCCTTCGACGATGACCCGCGCCCGGTCACCGCGATCGAGCAGATCGTGAACTCCGCCGGCCTCGACGCCGTCAAGCTCGCCGCCGCGCAACGCGACTTGCTCGCCATCCTGCAAAAACCCGACACCCCGGCGAGCGAGCGCCAGGAAGCCGCCCAACAGCTCGGCTTCATCCTGCTCACCGGCGACTCAGCCGGTCATGCGGCGACGCTCAACCTCCTCGCCCCGATGCTCGCCGACCCGGCGCGCTCGGACTACGCCCGCCTCGCCCTCGACCGGGTCCCCAGCGCTTCGATTGACACCCTTTACCTGCAGGCGCTGCTTTCCACCTCCGGCCGCACCCAGCTCGGCATCATCGACGCCATCGGCACCCGACGCGTCGCCGCCGCCGCGCCCGCCCTTGCCGGGCTGCTGGACGCTCCGGAAACGGCGGCGGCCGCCGCCAGCGCCTTGGGCCGCATCGGCGGTCCCGCCGCCCTCGACGCCCTGGCCCGGGCGCAAAACCCGCGGTCCCATGACATCCTCAAGGCCCGTCTCGCCGCCGCCCAGGCCGACACCGCCACGGCCGCCAAGGTGGCCGGCGAAATCCACCGCGACCCCGCCGCGCCGCTCGGCCAGCGGGCCGCCGCGCTGCGCCAACTGATCGCCGCCAGCCCGGCCATCGCCACCGAGATCATCCACGATATCCTTGCCGGCTCAGAGCCGGCCTTCCACGCCACGGCCATCGAGTCGGTCACGTCCCTGCCCGGCGCCGACACCGGAGCCAAGCTGGCGGCCTCCCTCGGTTCCTACACTCCGGCGGTGCAGACCGCGCTCATCGCGGCACTCGGCCGACGGGGCGACGCCAGCGCCGTCCCCGGATTGCTGGCCGCCCTCGACCACACCGACACCACGGTTCGGCTCGCCGCCCTCGAAGCCCTCGGCCGCCTGCCGGGCAATCCGGATGTGGCCCGGCGCCTCGCCACCCTCGCCACCGGCAAGAGCGACGAAGCCAAGGCCGCGGCCACCGCCCTCGCCCGCCTCAACGGCCCGGGTCTGGACGACTTTGTCCGCGCCGAAGCCGCCACCGACGGCGACAACGTCCGGCGCGCCGTCTTTATCCAGCAGATCGCCGCCCGCAACCTCACCGAGGCCATCCCCTTCCTGCTCGGTTTGCGCACCTCTCCGGTCGAAAGCCTGCGCCTGGAGGCGCTCGATGCCCTCCGCCTGATCGCCGCCCCCGCCGATCAGGCCGCGGTGATCGCCTGGGCGACGGGCGCCGCCAACCGCAACGAGCAGAACCGCGCCGTCCGCGCGCTCATCACGATCATCCTGCGCGATGGTGCCGTGGCCACCCGGGCCGCCCCCGTGGTCGCCGCGCTGGAGTCCGGCAACGCCGACGCCCGTCTCGTGCTGCTGCCCGTGCTTTCCCGTGTCGCCGGCGCGCCCGCCCTCGCCACCGCCGCCACGCTCGCCCGTTCCGCCGACGACCCGGTCGCCCAGGCCGCCACCGCCGAGCTCTCGCGCTGGCCCGATGCCGAAGCGCTCCCGGTTCTGGTGGAACTCGCCGTCGCCACCGGCAGCGAATCCATCCGCGCCGCCGCCGTGCAGGGCGCCGCCCGTTTCCTCGCGCTCCGCACTCCGGCGGTCAAAGCCGGCCGCTCCGGCCAGATCCGCGCCCTCCTCGGCCTCCCGCTCAACGCCACCACGCGCACCACGCTGCTCAACGTGCTGAGCCTCTGCGCCGACCCCGACGCCCTCGCCGCCGCCCGCCGTTTTGCGTCCGACGCCGACGCGGAGGTCGCCGCCGCCGCCCGCGACGCGGTGGACGCCATCACCTCCAACCTCGCCGGCGCCCCGGTCATGACGGCCTCCGCCGAGAGCGAAGGCGCTGTGCGCATGGCTGACGGCAACGGCAACACCTACTGGCAGGTGCCCGTTGAACTCGGCCTCTGGATCCGGGCCGATTTCCACAACTCGCGCCCGGTGCGCAAGCTCACCCTCGAACACGGCAATCGCGGCTGGGGCTACCCCGGGCAGTTCACCGTGCAGGCGAGCGACAATCCCGAGCAACCCGGCGAGGCGGTCGCCGAGGGTGAAGGCGAACGCACCGGCTCCGTCATCACGCTGCCCGCCGGCACCCGCGGCCGCTATGTCTGGGTGCGGGTGACCAAGCTGCGGGATGCTCCCATCGCGATCAGCGAGCTGATCGTGGAGTAAGCCCCCGCGGACTTTGCCCAAGCAAAAGGACGGCCGAACGGCCGTCCTTTTTTCTTTCAGACTACGGCAGGACTGTGTCGTCCTTGCGCCTCAGAGCAGATCCGCCGCGAGTTCGGCGAGCTTGGAGCGTTCGCCCTTCGACAGCTTCACGTGGGCGTGGATGCCCTGCCCTTTCATGCGGTTGTGGCAATAAACGAGGCCGTTGCTGCGCGAGTCCACGAAGGGATTGTCGATCTGGGCCGGGTCGCCGATGAGCACGATCTTCGAGCCCTCGGAGATGCGCGTGATGACGGTCTTCACCTCGTGCGGCGTGAGCTGCTGCGCCTCGTCGAGGATGAAGAAGCGCCGCGCGATCGAGCGGCCGCGAATGAAGGCCAGCGCCTCGATCTCGACGGTGCCGTTCTTGATGAGCCGCTCGTAGGGCTTCATCGGCGGGAGCGCGCCGCCACCGCCGCCCATCTGCGGCTGGGGCGAGGTCATCATGGCCATGGAGTCGTCGTGTTTCTTCTTTTTCTTGCCGACCTTCTTGGCGGCGAACTGGGGCTCCTTCTGCGGCTTCGAGGGCATGAGCACCTCAAGCGCGTCGTAGTAGGGCTGGAGCCAGGGTTTCATCTTCTCCTCCAGCGTGCCGGGGAGGAACCCGATGTCCTTGCCGAGCGCGATGACCGGACGGGAGATCGCCAGGCCGTCGTAGCGGCCGGCCTCGCCGCAGATCTGGTGCAGGGCGGCGGCGGTGGAGAGCAGGGTCTTGCCCGTGCCGGCCTTGCCGAAGCAGGTGATGAGGTTGATGGATTCATCCATCAGCGCATCGAGGAAGAACTGCTGCTCGAGGTTGCGCGGCCGGATCGGGATGCCACCGGGGGCTTTCACAAACTCCGGGTAGTGCAGCCGGCGCACGAGGCCGTTCGCGGAGACGCGGCCGGGCATCGTCTTGCCTTCGGGGGTCTTCAGCAGGATGTATTCGTTCAGGTAAAGCGGCTTGGCCTGCGACTCGGAAAGCTCGAACTGGCCCTCGGAGCAAAAGCGCTGCATTTCATAGACGTCGAGCTCGAGCGTCTGGTAGGAATCGTCGTCGCTGACGGCCTCCGGCACCTTGTCGTTGAGGTAGTCCTCGGCCTCGAGGCCGACGGCACGGGCCTTGAGCTGCACATTGACGTCCTTGGTCACGAGGATTGTGGGCGGAGGATAGGTCTCCTGCACGAAAAGGGCTGCGG
>JAUPWC010000140.1 GCA_030916665.1 Verrucomicrobiota bacterium | reverse complement strand
GCCGCCGAGCTCTGCCGTGCGCTCGGGCAGGCCGACCTCGCCGCCCGCTACGGCCGGACCGCCGATGCGCTGCTGGCCGCGGTCAACCGCCACTGCTGGGACGAATCCCGCCGGCTCTACGCCGACACGCCGGCCAAGGCCATCTTCAGCCAGCACGCCAACGTGTTCGCCGTGCTCTCCGGTGCCGTCACCGGCGACGCCGCGCGCGATCTCATGTCGCGCGTGGACGCCGACCGATCGCTGATCCAGGTGACGACGTATTTCCGTTTCTACCTGCTGCGGGCGAAGAAGGCGGCCGGCCTGGGCGACGGGTATCTCGCCGGCCTGGGCCAGTGGCACGACATGCTCGCGCGCGGGCTCACGACCTTCGCGGAGAAGCCCGATCCCACGCGCTCCGACTGCCACGCCTGGAGCGCGACGCCGGTGTATGAGTTCCTCGCCACCGTCTGCGGCATCGAGCCGGCGTCGCCGGGTTTTGCGACCGTGCGCATCGCCCCGCACCTCGGTCATCTGAAGCAGGCCTCGGCGAAGATGCCGCACCCTCGCGGCGAGATTGCCGTGGAGCTCCGCCGCGCAGGCGCCGGCCTGCACGCCGAGGTCACGTTGCCCGAGGGCGTGAGCGGCGAATTTGTCTGGGCCGACCAGGTCGTGCCGTTGCGGGCCGGCGCGCAGACACTGCAGCTGCCTTGAGGAGCCCTCCCGGTTTCGAACAGGCGGACGCCCGGGGCGATTGCGCCCCGGCAGCTCAGGCCAGCGCGGCCTCGACCCGCTGGAACGTCTCCTGCGCCTTGTCGGCGGCGGTGACAAAGTCCTGGACCGTGATGCCGGCCAGACGAAAATTTTCGGCCGAGGGGTGCCAGTAGGTTTCCTCGCCGGGGATTCCCTGGTAGCGGTCGGAGGCCGCCCCGGCGGCGAGTGACAGCAGGTGCACCAGGGGAGGGTGGGCGGGACTGGGTCGGTAATGATGCAGCACGGCGGCGACGGCTTCCGTCGGCAGGCGCCAGGCTTCGAGAATGAAGCCCGCCGCTTCGCAATTGTTCATGCCCCAGTGGCAGTTTTCCCATTCATCGATGGGTTGCTCGGAACCGGGGTTGTAGGGCGGCACGTGGCCTTGGCGGCGGCCCACGATGTCGAGCGCCATCATGCCGATGGATCGCAGGAGACCGATGGTGTAGCAGCGGCCGGGGCTTTCCCGCGCAGGCACCGCCAGTTCCTCCATCAGCAGAGCGGTGAACAGCGAGATGTTGCGCAGCCGGGAACCGCCGATGCCGTAAAGCTCAAGCCGTTGCTCGGTCAACTGCGTGGAGGTGAGGGCACCCACCAGGCGGTGCAACTCGGTGAAGCCGATGCAGCTGACGGCGCCCTCGATGGACGCAACCGGGACCGCACGGGCGTAAACGGCGCTGTTGGCCATGCGGATCATGCGGGCCGCCAGCGCGGGGTCCTGCTTGATCAGCTCGGTCACATCGTGGGTGTCGGTTCCGGGGTTCTTGATCAGGATGCCCAGATCGATCAGCAGGCTCGGCGTGCCGGGCAGCTCCTTGGCGGCCTCGAACAGATCGGCGGGGAAAATACGGGTCAACAGCATGGTCCAGAACCAACGTCACAGTTCCGCCCCGGCTTGAGCGCAGTTTCCGGGGCGCGCGAGCGAGCTTCGGGACGATCAGCAGGTTTCGGGCGTCAGCCCCAGCAGTGCGAGACCGCCGCGCACCTCCCGTCACGCGCCGCGAGAGCGGGGCGCGGGCGGATGGATTCCTGCTCGGCCTTGAGCAGCTCGCGCCGGGAGGGAGGGACGGCGGCGGGTGGGATCGGCGCGAGCTTCGAGGCTGAGCATGACCGGAAGATTGAGCACAATCTTGAGTGAGCGTGCGCTAAATCCAAAAATTCCCGTCTTGGCGCGACCGGGGGGCGCCGTATTTTGACCGCATGTTGCGTTTGCTTTCCCTCCTGGTCGTCCTGCTTCTCGCCGGTTGCGCTCCCAAAGAACCGCCGCCCCCGCCCGCGCCGGTGAAGTCGGAGCTGGAGCTGAAGCGCGAAAAGTTCTTCGGCGCGGCGGCGGCGCAGGATGCGACGATCGACTGGCGCAGCAGCGGGCTCGGCGTGAAAATGCTGGCCCCGGGCGAGGGTGTTTCGCCAACCGCCTCCGACAAAGTGCGCGTGCACTACACCGGCACGGTGGCCGACGGCACGGTGTTCGACGACACGCGCGCCAAGAACAAGCCGGCGCAGTTCGCGCTGAGCCAGCTGTTGCGCGGGATGACCGAAGGGATCGGCTACCTCAAGCCGGGCGGCCGGGCCGTGCTCTACATCCCGCCGAGCCTGGGCTACGGCAGCATGCGCGCCGGCAGCATCCCGCCGGTGTCGGGTCTGACCTTCGACGTGGAGCTGCTCGAGGTGCTGCCGCGGGAGTAGCAGGCGGGGCTCAATGGTTCTTTTTTGTGCTCAGCCCGCTTGCGGGCGCTTGTCAAAGGTGCGCGCAAGCGCGCTGACCCACAGTCAGGCACTCGGTTTTTCACCGCCCCTCCGGCGCGATGATCCGGATCTCCGTGGCGAATGCGGCATGAGCAGCCGCGTCCACCGGCCGGTGCTTCACGGTGGCGGCGGGCGGGAGCGGCCTGTCACAATTTTCGAGGTGGGTCGGAGTTCGAGCATGTTTCCCGTATAGCGTCGGCCACCTCTCCGGGGCGAGGGGCAAACCCGCCAGGTCGTTCACCGGCGCATCTTGCCCGGCGGCGCAGCCTGGGCCGGGAGCGGGCTAAAGTCCGGGCCGGACTGAGCCGATTAGGGGCTGTCACCCTTCTCGTATCCCCAGCTCGTCGCACGGCTGTGGCCGGCCTGCATTCCCGCCGCACGTTGTGAGACCTGCGCGGTCATGACCAAAATCCATCACAAGCTCCTCGTGCTCAGCCTGGCGTCGCTGCTGTGTCTGGCGGTTTTCGCCGGGCTGGTGATCCGCGCCGCCTGGCAGGAATACCGCGGCCTGGCCAATTTCCAGCGCACCAGCCAGGTCTCGCGCACCGCCTACGAACTGGCGAAGGACATCACCGACGAACGGCAGGCCGCCTACTACGCCTCGGCTTTCCTCGGCGAGGGCACGCCCGCCGAGCAGCTCGCCCGCTATTCCGCCCGCGTGGAGGCCAGCCGGCAGCGCCTGTCCCGGTTGCGCACGCTGGCCGCGGAGAATGCTTCCGCCGCATCCGCCCGTTTCACCGCCGCGTTGAGCTCGGCGATCGCCGCCGAAGGCCAGCTCGACACCCTGCGCGCCGAGATCCTCGCCCCGGGCCGCGCGCAGGTGCAGGAGCTCGACTCACCGCTCAAGAGCAAGGCCCTCTCCGCCTACGACACCTTTCTCGCCGCGCAGGCGGGCATCCTGCCGGCGCTCGCGCAGGAAACCCAGGACGCCGGCCTCGTGCGGCGCATCACGACCCAGGACAACGTTGCGCGCCTGCAGAAGGATCTCTGGAAAGTGCGCGGCCTGGTCGCGACGGCCCTGCGCACCGACAAGCTCTCGGACACCGCGGTGACGGAGATGAAGCTCAAGCTGCTCAGCATCGAAGAACACCTCACGCGCCTGCACACGCTGGCCGAAGGGGAGACCGCCGCCGCGGTGGGCGGGTTCGCTTCCGACAGCGACTACCGCCATGTCACGGGGCTGGCCGGCAAACTGCGTGACCGCGGCGCCAAGGCCACGGGCTTCAGGGAATTCGGTCCGCTCGCGGATTACCAGAACGGGGTCTCGGCGCGCCTCGAAAAAACGTTCGCGGCGCTCGCCGCCCTGGTCAACGCCGCGACCGAAAACTACACCGCCGACCGCCTCGCCGAGGCGCAGACCCGGTTGGTGGGCTGGTCGGGCATTTGCGCGGTCTCGGTGCTCGGGCTGTCCCTGCTGATGATTTCCATTTCCAAGGGCATCGCGCGACCGCTGCGCGCGGTCAGCCTCCAGCTCGACGAGGCCGGCGGCCAGGTGCACGACGCCGCGCAGGTCATCGCCGAGTCGGCCGGGCGGCTCAGCAACGATGCCTGCGCGCAGACCGCCTCCCTCGACGCCATCGAGGGCGAGATCAAGCGCCTCGCCGAGGCCTCCGCGGCGACGGTCGCCCACATGCGGAAGCTCGCCGTGCTGGCGGAACAGTCCGCGACCGCCACCGAGTCGGGCAAACGCGGCCTCGTCCAGCTGACCGCCGCCATGGCCGGCATCGAGAAATCCACCGGCGAGGT
>JAUPWC010000139.1 GCA_030916665.1 Verrucomicrobiota bacterium | reverse complement strand
CGCGGGCACCTTCACGACCAACCAGGTCAAGGCCGCCCCAGTGCTGCTCTGCCAGAAGCACCTCGCCAACGGCGGGCCCTACCACGGCATCGTCGCCAACTCCGGCAACGCCAACGCCTGCACCGGCCCCGAGGGCCTGAAGGACGCGCAGCTCACCGCCACGCGCATCGCCGCCTCGCTCAACCTGAAGCCCGAGCAGTTCTTCGTGTGCTCCACCGGCCGCATCGGCCAGCCGATGCCCATGCCGAAGCTCCTCAAGGGCCTCGAGCGCACTGTCACCGACAAGGGCCGCACCGCCGAGCACGGCACCAAGGCCGCCAGTGCCATTCTCACCTCCGACACGAAACCGAAGACCGTCACGGTCAGCTTCACCTACGACGGCAAGAAACATTTCGTCTCGGGCATCGCCAAGGGCGCGGGCATGATCCAGCCCAACATGGCCACGATGCTGGCGTTCCTCGCCACCGATTTCTCCGTGCCGCGCAGTTTCCTGCAGAAGACGCTGTCCGAGGCTGTGGCCGGCACCTTCAACTGCATCACCGTGGACGGCGACATGAGCACCAACGACACCGTGCTCATGCTGGCCAACGGCCACTCCGGCGTCAGCGTGGGCGACAAGAGCCCGCGCGAGCTCCGCGTGCTGTTCGCCGAGGCCGTCTGGAAAGCCTGCGAGGCGCTCGCCGAGAAAATCGTGTCCGACGGCGAGAAGATCACCAAGGTCGTCGAGCTGAAGGTGCTCGGCGCCGCCTCGACCGAGGACGCCGAAAAAGTCGCCCGCGCCATCGGCAACTCCCTGCTCGTGAAATCCTCCTGGTATGGCGAGGACCCCAACTGGGGCCGGCTCGCCGACGCCGCCGGCTACGCCAAGGCCAAGCTCGTCGAGGCCAAGCTCGACATTCTTTACAACGACACGCCCGCGATGACCGCCGGCAAGCCGCACCCCGAGCTCAAGCCGAAGTGGAAGGAGATCGTGAAGGCAAAGCGTTTCACCATCACGCTCAACCTCCACCTCGGGAAGGCGTCGTTCCGCCTGCTCGCCAGCGACCTCACCGAGGGCTACGTGAACTACAACAAGAGCGAGTGAGACCGGGCGGGATCGGCGGATCTTCATCTGCTTTTCCGTCGCCGGTTCGTCACTCAATAATCGCTTGCCCTCGCGAGCGCTTAGTCTCCACTTTCACGAATAATTTTCTGACGCCACGCGTGCGTTTTCATCGCGCGCCCCACGTCGGGATCACCGAAAACCCAGTCACAAATCATGCTTAGCTTCAAAAACAAGATCCTCTTCGTCGGTTACGGCGCGGTTGCCGAGTGCACGCTGCCCATCCTCTTCAAGCACCTCAAGGTGCCGGCGAAGAATGTGACCGTGATGGATTTCGTGAACAAGAAGGAGAAGCTCGCGAAGTGGATCAAGAAGGGCGTCCGCTACGTCAACGACCGCGTCACCGAGACGAACATGACGACGCTGCTCGCGAAGCACGTTGGCCCCGGCGACATCCTCATCGACCTCGCCTGGAACATCGATGCCTGCGAGATCCTCCAGTGGTGCCACGACAACGGCGTGCGCTACATCAACACCTCGACCGAGCTCTGGGA
The DNA here is from genome assembly GCA_030916665.1 of Verrucomicrobiota bacterium. Lineage (GTDB taxonomy): Bacteria > Verrucomicrobiota > Verrucomicrobiia > Opitutales > Opitutaceae > Lacunisphaera. Next base: position 4,161 of record JAUPWC010000139.1, on the reverse strand, counting down.
CCCCTACAAGTCCGGCAGCCACCCGACCGAGAAGACCCTTTACTGGCGCCACATGAACCTGCGCCGCATGCTCTCCAAATGGCCGACCAAGGGCCCGACCGCCGTCATCGAGCACGGCGCCAACCCCGGCCTCATCTCGCACTTCGTCAAGCAGGGCCTCATCGACATTGGCAACCGCCTCATCAAGGACGGCAAGGCCAAGGGCGCCCGCGCCCAGAAGATCGAGAGCCTCATCGCTGCCGGCACGTTCAACGAGCTCGCCCAAGAACTCGGTGTGAAGGTCATCCACTGCTCCGAGCGCGACACCCAGATCACCGACAAGCCGAAGCAGATCGACGAGTTCGTGAACACTTGGTCGATCGAAGGCTTCCGCGAGGAAGGCACCACGACGGCCGAGATGGGCTGGGGCACCCACGAGAAGACTCTCCCGAAGCACGCCTTCCAGCACAAGCAGGGCCCGAAGAACCAGATCTGCCTCGCGCAGATGGGCATCAACGTCTGGGTCCGCTCCTTCGTGCCGAACTGGAACATCCTCGGCATGGTCGTCCGCCACGGCGAGGCCTTCACCATCTCCGACGCGCTCACTGTGTGGAAGAACGGCAAGGCCGTGTATCGCCCGACGATGCACTACGCCTACTGCCCCTGCGACGAGGCCATCGCTTCGCTGAACGAGATGCGCGGTTACAACTACCACCTGAACGAGAACCAGCGCATCATGAACGACGAGATCACGGACGGCGCGGACGTGCTCGGCGCGCTGATCATGGGTCACGACTACAACTCGTGGTGGGTCGGCTCCGACCTCAGCATCCAGGAGTCCCGCCGCCTGGTCCCGCACCAGAACGCCACCACCATGCAGGTCGCGATCTCCGTCGTCGCCGCGACGATGTGGATGATCGAGAACCCCGAGGAAGGCGTCGTCGTCCCCGACCAGATGCCGCACGACTACGTCCTCAAGATCTCGAAGCCCTACCTCGGCAAGTGGATCTCCCAGCCCTACGATTGGACCCCGCTGAAGAACCGCGACACGACCTTCGACAAATACAACAAGCCCAACCTCGACCGGAAGGATCCGTGGCAGTTCAAGAACTTCCTGGTCACCGACGCCGGGTAAGTCCGACCCGTTGATGAACCACCGGTTTGTCACCCCGAACGCAGTGCAGCATCCGCAAGGACGCGCACTGCGTTTGTCCTTTGGGTGACCCGCCGCCGCCCCGAATCCACGCCCTGTTTATTCCCGCTCCATGATCTCCCAAGCCCGCCTCCAGCAGCTCGCCAAGCAGCACGGCACGCCGCTGTTCATCATCGACCACGATGCCCTGCGCAAAGCCTACCGAGAATTCCGCAAGCACCTCCCACGCATCCAGGTCTATTACGCCGTCAAGGCCAACCCCGACCCGATGATCGTGCGCACCCTCTTCAAGGAGGGCGCCAGCTTCGACGTCGCCTCGATGCCGGAGTTCAAGATCGTTTACGACAATATCAAGAAGATGCCGGCGAAGCAGCGCCAGCAGTGGATCTGGGACAAGATCATCTACGCCAACCCGACGAAGCCGACGGACACGCTCGAGGAGCTGAACAAATACAAGCCGCTCGTCACCTTCGACAACCTCGAGGAAATTCATAAGATCAAGAAGCACGCGCCGAACGCCGGCCTGTGCCTCCGCCTCAAGGTCCCGAACACCGGCGCGATGGTGGAGCTCTCGTCCAAGTTCGGCGCCATGCCGGGCGAGGCCGTGGACCTCATCCTTGAGGCCGACCGCCTCGGCCTGACCGTCGAGGGCATCAGCTTCCACGTCGGCAGCCAGACGACCAACTTCGAGAACTACGTCCAAGCGCTCAACCTCACGGCCAACATCTTCCAGGAGGCCAAGGACCGCGGCTATCACAAGATGAACCTGCTCGACATCGGCGGCGGCTTCCCGGCCCCGTATGATTCGTCGGTGCGGCCGTTCAAAGAGCTGGCCAAGGTCATCAACACCGAGCTCGACCGCCTCTTCCCGAAGGACATTCAGGTGCTGGCCGAGCCCGGCCGCTTTCTCGCTGCCGTCACCGGCACGAGTGTCTCCTCCATCATCGGCAAGGTCGTGCGCGAAGGGAAGACGAGCTACTACATCAACGACGGCGTCTATCACACCTACTCGGGCGTGATCTTCGACCACTGCAAGTATCCGGTCCACTCCTTCAAGAAGGGCCCCACGAGCATCTGCTCCGTCTTCGGTCCGACCTGCGACGCGCTCGACGTCGTCTCAATGGCGGAGAACCTGCCCGATCTGCAGCGCGGCGACCTGGTTTACAGCGTCAACATCGGCGCCTACAGCCATGCCTCCGCGACCTACTTCAACGGCTTCCCGCCCGCGAAGGTCGTGCACGAGAATCTCTGATCCCCACCATGGACATCCCCGCGCTCATCGCGAAGGCCAAGATCCTCCACGAGGCCCTGCCTTACATCCAGGACTTCCGCGGCTCCACCTTCGTCGTCAAATACGGTGGCAGCTTCATGGACGACCCGGACCCGACCGCCCGCCAGCGCGTCGCCACCGACATCGCGTTTCTCGCGGCCGTCGGCATCAACGTCGTGGTCGTGCACGGCGGCGGCAAGGCCATCAGCCGCGCGATGGAAGGCTCCGGCCTGAAGGCCAATTTCATCAACGGCCTGCGCGTCACCGACGAGGCGACCATCGCCATAGTCAAGAAGACCCTCGACGAGGTTGTGAACAAGGACGTGTGCGACATCCTCACCGCCGTCCGCGCCAACCCGAAGGGCATGGCCGGCGACAGCGTGCTCGTGTGCGAAAAGCTCACGGTGGACGACGACGGCAAGTCGGTGGACCTCGGCTACGTCGGCGACGTCACCGAGGTGAAGGTGAAGATGATCAAGAAGGAGATGGCCGACGGTTTCATGCCCGTCATCTCGCCCGTGGCCGAGGGGCTCGACGGCAAGCCTTACAACGTGAACGCCGACGTCGCCGCCGGCCGCGTGGCCAGCGCCCTGCGCGCCCGCCGGCTGGTTTATATGAGCGACGTCCCCGGCCTGCTCGAGGATTTCAAGAATCCCGACACCCTCATCTCGTCCGTGAAGATCGGCGACGTCGAGGGCCTCAAGAAGCGCGGTGTCATCGACAAGGGCATGCGCCCCAAGGTCGCCAGCGCCGTCCGTGCCCTGCAGGAAGGCGTGCAGCGCGTCCATTTTATCGACGGCCGCATGCCCCACAGCCTGCTCCTCGAGATCTTCACCGACAAAGGTGTGGGGACCGAAATTGTCCACGGCTGAACTGATTTACGAAGGCAGATTTACGAATTACGATTGAGCCAAGCCGGTCTCCGAAACCCAATCGTAATTCGTAAACCGTAATTCTGAAATCCATGTCCACTCCTTCCATCGTCCGCACCAACACCGCCGAGCTTTATGACTCCTACGTCATGAAGAACTACGCGCGTCCGGCGCTCACGCTGGTGCGCGGAAAGGGGGTTTCGGTCTGGGACGACACCGGCAAGGAATACCTCGATTTCACCTCCGGCGTGGCCGTGGCCGCGCTCGGGCATTGCCATCCGGTCTGGGTCGAGGCCATCCGACGGCAGGCGGGCGAACTGATCCACGTCAGCAACCTCTTCCGGCATCCGAATCAGGGTGAACTGGCGCGGCGCATCGTGCAGCACGCCGGTCCCGGCCGGGTGTTCTTCTGCAACAGCGGCGCCGAGGCCAACGAGGGCCTCATCAAGCTCGCGCGCCTCCACGGCATGAAAAAAGCCGGCGAGGAGGGGAAATGCATCAAGATCATCTGCGCCAAGCACGCGTTCCACGGCCGCACCTTTGGCGGCATGAGCGCGACGCCGCAGGAAAAAATCCAGAAGGGCTTCCGTCCGCTCGTGCCCGGTTTCGCCTTCGGCGAGATCAACAACCTCCAGAGCTTTGCGGATCTTGTGGATGCCGACACCGCCGCGATCTTCGTGGAGACTGTGCAAGGCGAGGGCGGCGTGAATCCCTGCACCGACGAATTTCTCTGGGGCCTGCGCAACCTGTGCGACCAGCACAACCTGCTGCTCATGCTCGACGAGGTGCAGTGCGGCCTCGGGCGCTCCGGCTAGTGGTTCGTCTACGAGCACGCCGGCTTCCTGCCCGACGTGGTGCCGCTCGCCAAGGGGCTTGCCGGCGGCGTG
>JAUPWC010000138.1 GCA_030916665.1 Verrucomicrobiota bacterium | reverse complement strand
TGGATGTCCTGGATGCTTTCACTGGAGCCGGTGGAGGGGCTGCTTTGGGCGGGCGCGGGGATGCCGAGAGCGGCGATCAGGATCAGCACGGCGCCACGGAGGCGAAGGCGGAATCCGGCAGCCAAGAGGGTGCGGGGATTCGACGGCCGGACGGAAGGTTCAACGGGACAGGGATGGCGGCGCATGGACGAGGAGGGGGTGATGTCTTCGCTCTGGCCCGAGCTGAACGCCGGCGAAGCTACCGGCGGTCGCTGCCGAGCCAAGCCAACAAAAAAGCCCGGGCGGTGGGCTCGGGCTGGGATTGCAGGGCGGGGTTCGGAGGCGCCCCGCCCGACAACGAACAAAACTCAGCGCACCACGCGGGCGCCGCCGCCGCCGAAGGTCTTTTCGACTTCCTTGCGGGTGGCCATCGAGGTGTCGCCGGGGGTCGTCGAGGCGAGCGCGCCGTGGGCGGCGCCGTATTCGACGGCCTTCTGGGCGTCGTTGAACTGCAGGAAACCAAACTGCACGCCGGAGGCGAACGAGTCGCCGCCGCCGACGCGGTCGAGAATCTCGAGGTCCGGATACTTGCGGCTCTCGTGGAACTTGCCGTCGTGCCAGAGAATCGCGGACCAGTCGTTGACGGTGGCGCTTTTCACGACGCGCAGCGTGGTGGCGGCGACCTTGAAGTTTTTGAACTCCTTCACGGCCGTCTCGATCATCGCCTTGAAGGCGTCGGTCTCGATGTGGCTGATGTTGTGGTCCACGCCCTTGACCTCGAAGCCGAGGGAGGCGGTGAAGTCCTCCTCGTTGCCGATCATGACATCGACATACTTCGCGATCTCGCGGTTGACCTCCTGGGCCTTCTTGAGGCCGCCGATGGTCTTCCAGAGCGAGGGGCGGTAGTTGAGGTCGTAGCTGACGATGGTGCCGTGCTTGTTCGCGGCCTTGACGGCCTCGACGGTGACCTCGGCGGTGGAGGCGGAGAGGGCGGCGTAGATGCCGCCGGTGTGGAACCAGCGCACGCCGAGCTTGCCGAAGATGTGGTCCCAGTCGATGTCGCCGGGCTTGAGCTGGGAAGCGGCGGTGTTGCCGCGGTCGGGATTGCCGACGGCGCCGCGGATGCCGAAGCCGCGCTCGGTGAAGTTGAGGCCGTTGCGCACGGTGCGGCCGATGCCGTCGTCCTCGCGCCACTTGATGAACTGCGTGTCCACGCCGCCCTGCATGATGAAGTCCTCGACGAGGTGGCCGACCTCGTTGTCCACGAAGGCGGTGACGACGGCGGTCTTCAGGCCGAAGGCCTTGCGGAGGCCGCGGGAGGTGTTGTATTCGCCGCCGCCCTCCCAGACTTTGAATTCGCGGGCGGTGCGGATGCGACCCTCACCGGGGTCGAGGCGAAGCATAACTTCGCCGAGGGAGATTTGGTCGAAGGCGCAGGCGTTGGCGGGTTTGATATTTAGGCTCATGGTTCGAGAGAAAGAGAATGATTAAGAGAACGAGAACGATTATTTCGTCGCGTTGGCCGCGACGACGAATTCCTGGGCGCGCTTGGTGATGGCGGCCCAGTCACCGGCCTTCAGCGCGGCGGGGGCGACGAGGGCCGAGCCGGCGGCGGTGGCGAAGGCGCCGGCCTTGAGGAAGTCGCCGACCGTCTCGGGCGTGACGCCGCCGGTGGGCAGGAACTCGAGCTTCGGGAACGGCGCCTTGAGTGACTTGATGTAGGCAGGACCAAAGAATTCGGCGGGGAATATCTTGATGACATCGGCGCCGCATTCGTGGGCAGTCCACGCCTCGGTGGGCGTGAGGGCACCGGAGAGGATGGGCACGCCGGCCTCGTTGCAGACCTTGATGACCTCGGGGCGCACGGCGGGGGTGACAATGAACTTCGCCCCGGCGGCGAGACCGCGCCTGCAGGTTTCGGCGTCAAGCACGGTGCCGAGGCCGAGGAGCACGTCGGGCAGTTCCTTGGAGACCTTGGCGCACATCTCGATGGCGCCGGGGGTGGTCATGGTCAGCTCGATGGCCCCGAGGCCGCCGGCTTGGAGGGCGCGGGCGCAGCCGACGAGGTTGTCGGCGTTGTCGGCGCGGATGAGGGCGATGACTTTCTGGGCCCGGAGGCGGTTCAGGATGTCGGCTTTGGACATGGGAGGGGGGCGGGGATGAAGGGCTATTTTCGACTGATTTATTGTCCTTGTCGCAAGCCCAGAATAATTCATAAATGAACCCAGGGTTCATAAGTGAACAACAACCGTCCTGCTTCCTCTTTGCACTACGCATGCTCTTCGAACACATGGCCTTGAACGTGCCCGACGTGCGGGCGTCGGCGGCTTGGTATGTCACGCACCTGGGACTGCAGGTGGTTCGGTCGCGACCGGATGCGCCCTTCACGCACTTCCTCGCGGATGACACCGGCCGGGTGTTTCTCGAACTTTACTCCAATCCCACCGATGCATTTCCGGATTACCGCGCCCAGCATCCCCTCCGGTTGCACCTGGCCTTTGCGGTGGACGATGCGCGCGGGGAGCGGACGCGTCTTGAACAGGCCGGTGCCACTCTGGCGGTCGAGGAACCGCAGCCCGACGGCAGCCTGCTGATCATGATGCGCGATCCGTGGGGCGTGCCGGTGCAGCTGTGCCAGCGCATGCGGCCGTTGTTGAAGCGGGAGTGAAGCAGTGGACACTCCGTGGGCAGCCCCCGCTTGCGGGCGCTCAGGAAAGGCGCGCGCAAGCGCGCTGCCCCACGCCTACCGGCTCAGTGCGTGGTAACCCAACGAGCGCGACAGCTGGATGGCGCAGTCGGTCACGATGGCTCCGATCTCGGGGATGCGCTCCGGCGTGAACCGCACGGTTGCGGCCGTGATGCCGATGGCGGCCACGACACCGCCGTCGGAGGAATACACCGGTGCGGCGCAGCAGCGGACGCCGAGGTTGAATTCCTCGTCGTCGAGGCTGAAGCCGCGCTTGCGCGTGAGGGCGGCCTCGCGCTTCACCTCGGCCAGCGTGTCCTGGGTGCGGGGCGTGCGCTTGGTGAGGTGGCTCTTGCCGAACAGTTCCTCCAGGCGCAGGTGGTGGAGAAAGGCGATGAAAGTCTTGCCCGTGGAAGAGCAGTGCAGCTCGGTGAGCGAGCCCGGTCTCGAGGAGGCGCGGAGCGGGTGGGGGCTGTCCTGCACGGCGACAATGAGTGAGTGGTCGTCGCAGGGCACGGCGAGGTGGGCGGTCTCGTCGGTGCGGGCCGTGAGCTGCTGGAGGATCGGCAGCGCGGCCGTGCGGATCTCCGTGCCGGCGAGCGAGGCGTTGCCCAGGTGGATGAGCACGGGGCCGAGTTCGAAGCGGCCCTCCATCTTGCGGGCATAACCCTCGAGCTGCAGCGTCGCCATGATGCGCAGCGTGGTCGTGACGGGCAGCTTGAGCGTGCGGGCGATCTCGGCGGCCTTGAGGCCTTCGGGATGCTGCGCAAGCAGCTTCATGATGAGACAGGCGTTGCGGAGATTGGGGATGACGTAGCGTTCCAGTGAAGGCGCTTCGCGGGCGGAGGCGGGGCGTTTCATTGCGACGGGTGGGGGTGTGCGTGCGGCTGAAAAATTTGCTTGCCGAGGAGATTGTGAAGTTCAAAACTGAATATCAAGTTCATTAGTGAAACGCATCTTCTTTTGCGGCGCTTTCGCTGATACCTATCACCCCCAAACCCTGACCCTAATGGATGCTACCCTGATTCAGTGGCGGCGCTCTGCGCGTGTCCACCTCTCCGCGGCCCCGTCCGCGTTCTCCGCCGTCCGCTACCTCGTTGCGGTCGCGCTGGCGCTGTGCCTGACCGGTTCGGCCCTGGCGCAAGCCGCGACCGGCACCGTCTATGGCCGCGTGCTCAACGTCGGCAACAACCGCTACCTTGAGAAGGCCATGGTGACCGTCGAGGGCACCAACATCTCGACCCTCACCGACCAGACCGGCGCTTACCGCCTGTCGCTGCCCGCCGGTCCGGCCAAGCTTAACGTCTCCTACACCGGCCTCGATGCCTCCACCCTAAGTGTTGATGTCATCGCGGGCGAATTCACGCTCCTGGATGTCGAGCTCACCAGCGCTGCGCGCTATGGTGATGACAAGACGCTCGTGCTCGACACCTTTGTGATCGAGAGCCAGCGCGAATACGAGGGCGACGCCCTCGCCACCAACGAGCAGCGCCACGCGCCGAACGTCAAGGTGGTCATGTCCTCCGACTCCTTCGGCACCATCAACGAGGGCAATCCCGGCGAGTTCCTCAAGTATCTCCCCGGCATCACCGTCGATTACGTCGCCGCCGACGTCCGCACCGTCTCGGTCCGCGGTTTCGCCTCCCAGTTCACCAACGTCTATTGGGACGGCATGCGCATGACCAGCTCGGCCTCCGGCAACTCCGGCCGCGTGTTCGAGTTCGAGCAGGTCTCGATCAACAACACCTCCCGCTCGGAAGTCTCGAAGGTCCCGACGCCCGACATGCCGGCCGACTCGCTCGGCGGCACGATCAACTTCGTCTCGAAGAACGCCTTCGAGCGCAAGGGCGCGCAGCTGAACTACCGCTTCTACATGAACGGCAACAACGAGAACTTCGACTTGAAGAAGACCCCCGGCCCCCGGTCCACCAACAGCTTCAAGATTCTCCCGAACTTTGACTTCGACTACACCCTGCCGCTCAGCGACCGCTTCGGCATCGTCATCACCGGCCTGTCCTCGAACCAGTATGTCGAGCAGCACCGCTGGCAGCCGACCTGGAATTACGCCCAGGCGGGCGCCACGGCTTCCAATCCCTACCTCCAGCAGTGGCAGTTGCAGGACGGTCCCAAGACAACCAACCGCGCCTCCATCGGCGTGAAGGCCGACTGGAAGGTCACTGACAACCAGGTGCTCTCCGTTGCCTTCCAGAACAACTACTACAAGACGTTCTTCGGCAACCGTAACCTGAACTTCAACATCGGCACGACCGCCACCCCTTCCACCACGGGCCGCAACTCCCTCCAGTGGGGTCCGGACTTCGTGACCTCGGCCTTCGGCCGCGCCTCCGTCACGCAGGGCAGCTCGTTCCGCGACAAGCTCGGCAACACCTTTGCCGCGAAGGTCGATCACGAGCTCCGCGTCGGTGATTGGAAGGTTGATTCCGGCATCTCCTACGCCAAGTCCCGTTCCTGGTATCGCGTCCTCGGCCGCGGCCACTTCGCCAACGTCGGCACCACCCTCCAGAACGTCAGCACCGTCAGCGCCTTCAACATCAAGGACGACAGCCTCGTCTGGGTCGCCCGCGACGCCGTCGGTACTGCCCTCAACCCCAACAGCCTCGCCGGCTACCGCCTCGGCACCCTCACCGATGATCCGGTGGACGGCTTCGCCACCATGCTGCAGGGTCGGGTGGACGTGGAGCGTCAGCTCGACGTCGGGTTCCCGCTCAGCGTGAAGGCCGGTGCCAGCGTGTGGGAAGAGACCCGCGATAACCGCCGTCAGGGCAACAACTACACCTTCGTGGGCGCCGACGGCGTCGCCAACACGGCCGATGACAGCGCCGCGCCCTACATTGACACCACCTACTTCAACCAGGACCCCTTCTGGAGCTATCAGCCCATCCAGTGGATCAACCCCTACCTGCTCGCGCAGACCCGCGTGTCCAATCCGGGTTACTTCCGCTACAATGACGTGACCTCCGAGACCAACCGCATCAACGGTTCGGAGCGCATCTCCGAGATGGTCACCGCCGGCTACGTCCAGTTCGAGGGCCAGCTGCTCAATAACAAGCTCGGTTTCGTTGCTGGCGTGCGCTACGAAAAGACCGAGGATCAGGGCAAAGGCTTGCTGGTGAATGCGGATAACGTCTGGCAGCGCAATTCTGACGGTTCGTTCGTGGACGGTGATTCCGTCACGGCCGGCGTTCAGCGGGTGCGTCGCGTCGACGCCGGTGCAGTCGGTTCGCTTCAGGAGCTCTACCTTGTTCGTCAGGAGCGTGCGTTTGAGAGCGATCGCAGCTACGATGGCTACTACCCGAGCGTCCATCTGACTTACAACGTCACGAACGACTTCCTGATCCGTTTTGCCTACGCCAAGACCTTCGGTCGTCCCGACTACGCCAACATCATCCCGAACACGACTATCAACGAGGATGATACCGACCCGATCAACAACCCGGGCACGATCACGGTGCGCAACACCGCGCTTCGTCCCTGGACCGGCCAGAACTATGACCTCTCCCTCGAGTATTACTTCAAGGAAGGCGGTCTGATCAGCGGCGGCGTCTTCAAGAAAGACCTCTCCGACTTCTGGGGTTCGCGCGGTGGCACCGTTGATGCCGCGCTCGCCAACGAGCTCGGGCTCGATGATCGCTACATCGGCTGGGGCGTGACCACCACGGTCAACGTCGGCGACGCCACGATCGAGGGCGCCGAGTTCAACCTCATCCGCCCGCTGACCTTCCTGCCGGGCTGGGGCAAATACTTCACGGTGAAGCTCAACGGCACCAAGCTCCGTCTTGGCGGACCCAATGCTCCCGACTTCCGCGGTTTCATCGAGGAGACGGGCAACTTCAACATCGGCTTCAGCAAGAAGCCCTTCTCGGCCAACCTGACCTTCAACTACCGCGGCCGCCAGAAGAACGCCCCTCAGACCGGCGCCCAATACGGCGCCACCGCCGGCTTCTACGAATACTATGCTCCCCGCACCTTCGTGGACGTCAGCGGCGAGGTGAAGATCACCAAGAACATGGCGCTCTTCGCCGGTGTGCGCAACCTGTTCAACAAGCAGCAGGTGCTCCAGCGCTACAACGACGTGAGCCCGACCTACTCGAAGAGCTTCCGCCACGAGGAGTTCGGCATCGCCTGCAGCGTCGGCATCAAGGGTTCGTTCTAACCCGACCGCCGCCAGCCTTCCTTCCGATCACGCTGCCCGGGGCAAATGCCCCGGGCAGCTTTTCTGGGGAGAGGAGGACAACTGGCAATCCGTCCGCTTCCTTTCCGCTCTCATGCACATCCACCAGACCAGCAACCCGCGCTCCATCCAGACGCTGCCGACGGAGGAACTCCGTGCCGAGTTTCTCATCAGCGGCCTCTTCCAGCCCGGCGAGGTGCGGATGCGATACTGGGAAACCGACCGCACGGTCGTCGGTGGCATCGTGCCCGCCGCCGAATCCCTCGCGCTGCCCAACGAGCCCGAGCTCCGCAGTGCCTACTGTCTCGAACGCCGCGAAGCCGGCGTGATCAATCTCGGCGGCCCCGGCACCATCGTCGCCGACGGCACGACCCACGCCATGGCGCCGCTCGACGCGCTTTACCTCGGCCGCGGGGTCAAGGCCGTCACCTTCAGCTCGCAGTCGGCCGACCAGCCGGCGCGCTTCTATTTCCTGTCCTACCCGGCGCACACCGCCTACCCGGTCCGGCACATCCCGGTGAAGGACGCCAAGGCCGACCGCCTCGGCACCCGCGAGGGCGGCAACGAGCGCACGCTCTACAAGCTCATCCACCCGGCCGCTTTCCCCACCTGCCAGCTCGTCATGGGTTTCACCCGCCTCGAGCCGGGCTGCGTCTGGAACACCATGCCGCCGCACACGCATCTCCGCCGCTCGGAGGTGTATTGCTATTTTTCGGTCCCGGCCAACGCCGCGGTCTTCCACTTCATGGGCCAGCCGCATTCGACGCGCCACCTCGTGGTGCGCGACCTCGAGGCCGTGCTCTCCCCGCCGTGGTCCATCCACTGCGGCGTCGGCACCGCCGCCTACGGCTTCGTCTGGGGCATGGGCGGCGAGAACCAGGAATTCGCCGACATGGACCCCGCGCCGGTCGCCCAGCTCCGATGAAATCCCTTCGGTCCAAGGGCAGGGCGCATCGGCCCGGTGCGCCTCAAATCATAAATCGGCGGACCGGGCCGGTCCGCCCTACCTGCTGATCCCATGTCCGCGCTCCTCGATTCCTTCCGTCTGAACGGCAAGGTTGCCATCGTCACCGGCGCCTCGCGCGGTCTCGGCGCCGCCATGGCCCAGGCCCTCGCCGAAGCCGGCGCCGACCTCGTGCTCGTCGCCCGCGGCGACATGTCCGCGCTGCAAAACTCCATCGCCGCCGCCGGCCGCCGCAGCACCGTGGTGTCCGCCGACGTCGGCTCGCCGGCCGCCGCCGCCAAGATCGTGGCCGCCGCCTACGAGACCTTCGGCCGGGCCGACATCCTCGTCAACAATGCCGGCATCATCCGGCGTGCGAACCTGCTCGAGTTCTCCGAGACTGACTGGAACGACGTGATGAACATCAACCTCACCGGCGCCTTCCGTCTCAGCCAGCGCTTCGCCGCCGAGCTGGTGAACCGTTCCGCGAAGGGCAAGATCATCAACATCGCCTCGATGCTCTCCTTCCAGGGCGGCATCCGCGTCGTGTCCTACACTGCCGCCAAGAGCGCCCTCGCCGGTCTCACCCGCGCGATGGCCAACGAGCTCGCGGCCCGCGGCGTCAACGTCAACGCCATCGCCCCCGGCTACATGGCGACCGACAACACCGCCGCGCTCCAGGCCGACCCCGAGCGCAACGCCGCCATCCTCGCCCGCATCCCCGCCGGCCGCTGGGGCACGCCCTCCGACCTCGCGGGTGCCGTCGTCTTTCTCGCCGCTCCGGCCTCCGACTACATGCACGGACACCTTCTTGCCGTCGATGGCGGCTGGCTGGTGCGCTGAGCAATGCCTTCATGCCCGCGCCTGAGTTATCCCAAAGGTGGAGCGCGCTGACCCCAGTGCGCTGGCAACAAAGGCTCCCCAACCAGCGTACTGGGGTCAGTGCGCTCCACCGCATGAAAGCCCCCATGAAACTCCTCCGCCCGTTCCTCGGTCTCTGCGCGGCGGCGATCGTCGCCGTCCCGGTTTTCGCCAGCAAGCTCACGATCACCGTCACCCACGACCTCGCCATTGCGCGTCCGTCCGAGACGATCAGCGTGCCGTGGCGCGAGGTGAACCGGGTGCTGCCCGGCGCCTACCTCCAAAAGATCGTGGTGAAGGATGCCGCCGGCCGCGTGCTGCCTTATCAGGTTACCAACGTCGCCCCGCAGGCCAAGGACCCGAAGAACGAGGGCATCGCCTACGGCGAGCTGATCTTCCAGCACGATTTCGCCGCGGGCGAGAAGTCCGCCACCTTCACCGTCGAGAAGAGCGAGACCGTGTCGCCGCCGTTCCCGGTGAAGGCATTCGCCCGCCTCGTGCCGGAGCGCCTCGATGATTTTGGTTGGGAGAACGACAAGGTTGCCCACCGCACCTACGGCGCCGCGCTCGCCGCGCCCGCGCCCGAGGGTGTCGTCAAAGAGGTGTTGGTCACCAGCGGTCTCGACGTCTGGTCCAAGCGCGTCAGCTACCCGATCGTGGACCGCTGGTATAACAAGGGGCACGACCACTACCACATCGACGAAGGCGAGGGCATGGACATGTATCAGGTCGGCCCGTCGCGCGGCTGCGGCGGCACCGGCGTGTGGGACGGCAAGACGCTGCACGTCGGCCGCAACTTCAAGTCCGCGCGCGTCCTCGCCAACGGCCCCATCCGCGCGATCTTCGAGCTCACCTACGACACCTGGGCCGCGGGCGGCATCTACGTCTCCGAGACCAAGCGCTTCATCGTCGATGCCGGCCACAACCTCGACCGCATCGAGAGCACCTTCGCCGCCACCGGCAACACCAAGGAGCTCACCGTCGGCATCGGCCTGAACAAGAATCCCGCCGATCGCGGCCAGGAGCCCGTGATCGACGTGCTGCGCACGGAGGGCGACGCCTCGCTCGGCCAGTGGGTGGCCCAGAAGAGCAACGGCGAGCTTGGCACCGCCGTGATCGCGGTCCCCGGCGTCTTCGCCGGCTACGCCGAGGACGACCGCAATCTTCTTCTCCTCGCCAAGGCCGTGCCCGGAAAGCCGCTCGTCTATTTCGCCGGCGCCGGCTGGTCACGCGCGGGCGAATTCACCGGCAAACAGGCCTGGTCTGACTATATTGCCGCCTGCGCTGCGCGCCTCCGCGCGCCCGTCAAGGTAACCCTCGCCCCCTGAACCCGTCTCCTGCCC
>JAUPWC010000137.1 GCA_030916665.1 Verrucomicrobiota bacterium | reverse complement strand
GGGAGCTCGACCCAGATGAAGTTGCCGCCCTGCGGCCGGCTGTAGCGCGTGCCCTCGGGAAAATGCTTCTGCATGCCCTGCGCGAAACTGTGCAGGTGCTGCTGGTAGGCGCGGCGGAGCGAGCGCAGGTGGTGGTCGTAGCCACCGTCGCGCAAAAACTCGGCGAGCGCCTTCTGCAGCACGACGGGCGTGCCCATGGTGTTGGTGAACTTCAGGCGCCGCACGCGCTCGAGGTAGCGGCCGGGCGCCGTCCAGCCGACGTGGAAGCCGGGCGCAAGCGTCTTGCCGAACGACGAACAGAGGAGCACGCGGCCGTCCTTGTCCCAAGCCTTGAGCGGCTTGGGGCGGACGTCGCCGAAATGCGTGTCGCCGTAGATGTCGTCTTCGATGGCGGGCAGGTCGTATTCGCAGAGCAGGTCGTAGAGCTTGGCCTTCTTCTCGTCGGGCATCATCGAGCCGAGCGGGTTGTGCAGGCTCGGCATGAGCATGACGGCCTTCACCTCGTTCTGCCCGATGGCGGTGCGGAGTTCGTCGAGGCAGATGCCCTGGCGTGAGCAGGTCGGGATCTCGAGCGCGCGGAGGTTGAGGCTCTGGATGATTTCAAGGAAACCGAAGTAGGCGGGCGTCTCGATGGCCACGGTGTCGCCGGGCTTGGTGACGGCGCGCAGCGTGAGATTCAGTGCCTCGGTGCAACCCGTGGTGATGACGAGTTCGTCGTGCGCGAGCGGCACGCCGGCCTGGAGGTAGCGGCGGGCGATCTCGCGGGCGAGGGGCTCGTAGCCGCGGTTGAGGCTGGAGCGCACGAGCAGGGCCGGGTCGCGGCGGGCGACCGAGCCGAGGATGCGCGCGAGCTTTTTGGTGGGGAAAAGGCTGTGGTGCGGGCAGGCCGAGCCGAAAGGGACGTAGTCTTGGTTCTGCGCGAAATCCAAGACCTCGGCCGTGAGGTCATTCACGCCGACGTAGGAGGGCTTGGCCATGGGTTTGGCCATGCGCGGCTCGGGCGCGAGGCTCGGCGGACGCGGCCGCACGTAATAACCCGACTGCGGCCGGGCCTCGAGGTAGCCGCGGTTTTCGAGGACGGTGTAGGCTTGGAGCACGGTCGCGATGCTCACATCGCGCTGGCGCGACATGATGCGCACCGACGGGACGCGGTGGCCGGGGCGGAGCGTGCCCTGCTCGACGAGAGATTGCAGGGAGTCGGCCAGCTCGACGTAGAGCGGGCGGGAAGCGCCGGTGGCGGTGGCGCGAGTCGGGGCAGGAGTGGCGGTGGCGATCATGGCGTGGGCGGGTTGGGCGGCGGGACTATACCGGAACAGCTTTCCGTCCAGTAGCCGCAGCCGGCACAGATTGAAACCAGCACAGTTGCGTTCAAAGCGAAACTGTGACCATGACAATTTTCCCGGAAGCGGGACGCGTGGGCGTAAAAAAGCGGCCCGGCTCGGAGACGCTTCGGGTGATCAGTCGGACGTAATTTCCTAGAAACGTCCGCTCAGGCCGAGCGTGAAAAAGCCGATGCCGCCGCCATCGAGCGTGATGCCGCGGTCGAAGTAATCGAACTTCTGGTCGGTGATCACTCCGGCTTCGGCGGTGAGGGTGAGGCTTGCGTTGAGCTTCCAGTCCGCGGCGAGGCCGACGCGGATCTCGTGGTAGTCGAGCTTGGTCTCGTCCACGCGCACGCCGGAGACCGTGGGGCCGCGCGGATCGCGGGCGACGTGGTAGTTGCCGCCCTGCACGGAGGCGCCGAGCGTGAGCTTGAGGTCGTCGCCGGCCGCGTAGCTGACGCCCGCGCGCGGCATGCCGAGGGAAAATTCCCAGCCCGGAGCGAACTTCCAGTTCACGCCGAGGAACGGAATCACGGCCCGCTCCGAGAACCAGTCCGCGCGCACTCCGAAGGCCCAGGCGAGTTCGGGGCTGCGCACCCAGGTCGCGAGCAGGAGCAGCGGGGCGTTGAAGGCGTCGCCTTTGTCACCTTCGAGGTCGCCGTAAAGTCCGGGACGGATCGTGCCGGTGAGCAGCCAGGTTTGGTTGAGCCGGTGGCTGGCCCCGAGCACGGCGGAAAACTCCTGCAGGGTGTCGGGCACGGCGACGGTGACGGCGCGGTCGAAGTGGATATGCTCCCAGTTGAAGCCGTAGGAAAGACGCGTTGCGGGCGAAAGCGCGGCGGCGGAACGCCAGGTCGTCGTCCAGGCGCTGACGCCGACTTCACCGGCTGCGATGCCGCCGCGGGTGAGGTCGCTGTCGGCCGACAGCGAATAGGCGACGGTGACGTTCTGATCGCCGGACGGTTGCGGTTGGGCGTGCGCGGTGGCGAGACCCAGCAACGCAATGGGAAAAAGAGGGAGAAGCAGTTTACGCATGCGTGATTCTTCTACGCGCCAGCCCCGGCCTTGTATGCATCCAAAGGGGTCGGGCTCAGGTTTCGATCGAGCCCCGGAGGTATAGCACGGCGTGGCCGGCGATCTTCACGCGGTCGCCCACGAGTTCGCACCAGAGTTCGCCGCCGCGGGCGGAAATCTGCCGGGCGTGGAGGCGCTTTTGGCCGAGACGGGTGGACCAATACGGCGTGAGCACGCAGTGGGCGGAGCCGGTCACAGGGTCTTCGGGCACGCCGACGCGCGGGGCGAAAAAGCGGGAGACAAAGTCGCAGTCCTCGCCGTCGCCCGGGGCGGTGACGATGGTGCCGTATTGCTCGAGGGTGGCTAGGGCCGCGAAGTCGGGCCGCAGCGCCCGCACCTCGGCGGCGGTGTTGAACACAGCCAGATTGGCCTGAGCCTGAGCGTAGAGGGCGGGCGTGGCGCCAAGGCCTTGGATCAACGCGGGCGGCGGAGGCATCGGCACGGCGGGGCGCGACGGGAAGTCGAGTTCCAGGCGTCCGTCGCCGAGCCGCTCCACCCGCAGCGGCCCCGAGCGCGAGTCAAAGGTGAGCACGTCGCCCGCGGAGCCGAGCTGCGTGAAGCCGACAAACGCGCTGGCCAGCGTCGCGTGCCCGCACAGGTCCACCTCGGCGCCCGGCGTGAACCAGCGCAGATGAAAACGGTCCTCGCCCGTCTTCACGAAGAAGGCCGTCTCGGCCAGCCCGTGCTCGAAGGCCATGCGTTGCATGAGCGCATCCTCCGGCCAGGCGGCAAGCGGCACGACGCCGGCGGGATTGCCCGCGAAGGGACGGTCGGTGAAGGCGTCGATCCAATAGAACGGCAGGCTCATGACGGGCATCGGTAGCGGGATCGGCGCGCACTCCAAGCCCAACCGTGCTGTAGCAGTCGGATTGCGCGGCGCCTGTCCCGGTGCGCGACGGCGGCCTTGCGGAGGGTTTGTTACTCGACAAGGCCGGGTGCGGGCATTGCTATGGATCGCAAAACCACCCTCCGGCGCACTCATGATTTTACGAGACCAGATCCGTTGCCTTGCCGGCATCCTGCTGGTTTGGGCGGCGGGCGCCGGTGCACAGGAGAGCAATTTGGAGAAGGTGGTGCTGCAGCTGCCCTACACGCACCAGTTTCAGTTTGCCGGGGCCTATGCCGCGGTGAAACAGGGCTATTTCCAGGCGGAGGGTCTGGACGTGGAGGTGCGCGTCGCCTCGGTGGAGCGGCGCTCCAGCATCGAGGAAGTCCTGGCGGGCCGCGCCGACTATGGCATCTCCGTGGGGCCGCAGCTCATTGCGGACCGCCTCGCCGGCCGCGACATCGTGGTGCTGGCGGCCATCATGCAGCACTCGCCGCAAGTGCTGGTCTCGCGGGCCGGGGACAACATCAACACGCCCCAGGAACTTATCGGCAAACGGGTCGCGCTCGACGCTTCCCTGCTGCAAGCGGAGATCCGGCTGATGCTGGAGCGCGAGGGGGTGAGCTACGACCGCATCACCGTGGTGCCCAACTACTGGCAGCACAACGAGCTGCTCGCCGGCACGGCCGACGTGATGAACGGCTTCGTGATCGACACCCCGCACACGATGAAGCTGGCCGGGGTGCCCGTGCGGATCATCCGGCCGAAGGATTACGGCGTGGATTTCTACGGAGATTGCCTGTTCACCAGCAGTGCAGAGATCGACCGCGATCCGGAACGGGCCATGCGGATGCGCCGGGCGCTCCTGCGCGGCTGGGAACATGCGCTCGCCCACCGCGAGGAGCTCATCGACCTGATTCTGGAGCTATACCCCTTGGATGAGCGGAAGCTGCGCAATCCCGCGATGAACCGGGAGGCTATGAAGTTTGAGGCCGCACAGATGGCCCTGCTCATCAACGCCGACCTGGTGGAAATCGGCCGTCTCAATTCCGGCCGCTGGCGGCACATGGCCGAAGTGATCCGAAACTACCAGGGCAGGGGCGATCTCGCCCGGATCGGGGGCATGCTTTACGAGCCGCCGGCGGATGTCGCCACCCGGCTGCAGGGATTCGCCTCGTGGCTGCTCTGGGGACTCGCGGCGGCCTTGCTCGTCGCGGTGGCCGCCGTGCTGGCCAACCGCCGGCTGAAGCAATTGGTCGGACGCCGCACCGCCGAACTGCAGGTTTCCGAGGCCCGGCAGCGGGATTATTTCGACCACGCCCCCGCGCCGATCATGATCGAGGACTACACGGCGTTTGAGGACGATTTCGCGCGCTTCCGGACCGCGGGAGTGGCCGACCTGCGCGCCCATCTCGCGGCCAACCCGGCTCTCGTCCGCGAAATGCTGCGCAAGAAGCGCATCGTGGCGGTCAACCGGTTGGCGCTCGCTCGCGCCGGTTTCGCCACCCGCGAGGATTTCGACCGCGGACTGGCTGACATCATGACGGAGGAGGGTTACGCGACCTTCGCCGAGGAGCTGATCGCCCTGTGGGAGGGCACGGACCGCCTCACGCTGGAGCGCAGCTACCAGACAAAAAACGGCGAACTGATCCACTCGCTCATCAACTGGGAGGTCGGCCGCAAGGACGGCCGTCGCGACCTCGCCAACGTGCGGCTCGTCTTCACCGAGATCACCGAGCTCAAGAAGGCCGAGCGCGAGCGGGCCGAGTCCGAGGAGCGCTACCGCGTGCTGTTCGAGCAGGCGCCGCTGGCCGTGGTCGAGTTCGACTACGCGGCGCTGCGACCGTGGTTTGCCGAGCTGCGCGCGCAGGGCGTGACCGATCTGGAGGAGCACCTCAGGCTGCACCCCGAGACGCGCGAGACCATGCTGGCCAAGTCGCCGATCGTGAACGCAAACCAGTCCACGCTGCGGCTGCTGGGCGCCGCTTCCAAGGCCGAGCTCATCGCCCGCCTCCCCGACATCTACACCGAGAGCACGATCCGGGTGCGCTGCGACAACGCCGTGCGCATCTGGAGCGGCATCCTGGACTCCAGCGGCGAGTTCGACGTCCGCCGGCTCGACGGCGCGGTGCGGACGCTGTCCTACCACTGGCGGATGCTGAGCATCGACGGGAAGCCGAATTTCGGGCGCACGCAGACGGTGCTGGTGGACGTGACCGAGCGGCTGGCGGCCGAGCGCGCGCTGCGCGAAAGCGAGGCCCGCTACCGCGAGCTTTTCGAACAGGGCGCCGGCGGCATCTACCGTTCGACCGCGGAAGGACGCTTCATCGCGGTCAATCCCGCGCTGGCGCGCATGTTCGGGTTTGCCAAGCCCGAGGAGATGATCGCCTGGACCGAGGCCACCGCCGCCCAGTCCATCTACCTGAAACACGGCCGGCGCGACGAGTTCCGGACCGCCGTCGGCACGAAAGGGCAGGTGAATGACTTTGAATCCGAGGTGCAGACGCGCGACGGCCACAGCATCTGGATTTCCGAGAACGCCCGCGAGGTGCGCGACGCGCAGGGCCGGCTGCTCTACTACGAAGGTTTTGTCACCGACATCACCGCGCGCCGCCAGCTGGAGGCGGAGATGGGCCGCGCCTCCAAGCTCGAGGCCGTGGGCATCCTCGCCGGCGGCATCGCGCACGATTTCAACAACATCCTCACCGTCGTGCTCGGCAACGTCACGCTGGCCGAGGCCGACACCGCCGCGGGCAGCGCCATCAACGCCCGCCTGGCCGACGCCCGCAAGGCGACGATGCGCGCGCGCGACCTCACGCTGCAGCTGCTGACGTTCGCCAAGGGCGGCGAGCCGGTGAAGGCCGCCGTCGAACTGCCCGAGCTGCTGCGCGAATCCGCGTCGTTTGCGCTCCACGGCGCCAAGGCGCGCGCCGACTTCCAGATCGCGCCCAACCTCTGGTCGGTGAACGCCGACAAGGGCCAGCTCGGCCAGGTGGTGCAGAACCTCGTCATCAACGCCGTGCAGGCCATGCCGGGCGGCGGGGTTGTGACCATCATGGCCGAAAACGCCGAGGTGGCGGCGGGCATGCTGCCGGTGGCGGCGGGGCGGTATGTGCGCCTCATGGTGGCCGACAGCGGCACCGGCATCGCGCGCGAACACCTGACCAAGATCTTCGATCCCTATTTCACGACCAAGGCGCAGGGCAGCGGCCTCGGACTGGCCACGGTCTATTCCATTGTGCGCAAGCACGAGGGCCACATCGAGGCCGATTCCGAGCCGGATCGCGGCACGGTCTTCCGGCTCTGGCTGCCGGCCGGCGGCACCCCGGTCCCGGCGGCCGGCAGCTCTTCCGGCAGCCGCTCGCCGTTCCGCACGCGCGTCCTCTTCATGGACGACGAGGAACCGATCCGCGGCATGGCCAAGATTTTCATGGAGCGCCTCGGGTTCGACTGCGAAACCGCCGCCGACGGCAGCGAGGCGATTCGCAAATACCAGGAGGAGATGAAAGGCGACCATCCCTTTGAGGTCGTGCTGATGGACCTCACCGTGCCCGGCGCCATGGGAGGGCGCGAAGCGATGGCGGAGTTGCGCCGGATCGACCCCGGTGTGCGCGCCATCGTGTCGAGCGGCTACTCGCGCGATCCGGTCATGGCCAATTACCGGCTGCATGGCTTCCGGGCGGTGCTGCCCAAGCCCTACGGTCTCGAGCAGCTGCGCAAGACGATGAACGACGTGCTCGACGTGCCCGTCGGTCACGCCTGATTTTACGGGCATTTTCAGCACAAACGGAGATCGCGGTGGTAATGAACCGCCATGAACGATTCCTGCCGTCGCTTCCCGGTTTAACGGGTGATGCGTGTCGCGGCCGTGATCGGATTGCTGGCCGCCCTGCCGTGGCTGAGCGGTTGCGTCGTCGTGGCCGCCATTGCGGTGGGCGCCGGTGCCGTGGCCTATGTGCGCGGTGATCTGGCCTCCCGCGTGGAGCCCGAACTCGACCCCGCCTACGCCGCGGCCCAGCGGGCGCTCGAAAAGCTGGAGTTTGCCAAGATCGACCAGCGCAAAAGCGGCCTCGACGCGAAGCTCGTCCACCGCACCGCCCTGGACAAGCGCGTGGAAATCCAGCGGAATAAAGTCACGGACCGCCTGACCAAGATCGAGATCCGCATGGGCGTCGTGGGCGACCAGGAGCTGTCGCTGACCCTGCTGGACAAGATCCGCTGCGAGTTGGATTGAGGGCGTCGGCGCCAGGTTGTTTTGCGGAGTTGCAAAGCCCCGGCAGGGCGTGAAGCTACGCTTTCCGACATGCTCCGTAAGCTCATTTCCAAGATCACCGAAACCTTCAAGGGCGGTTCCAAGCGCACTGAATCCGCCCGTCCCGCGCATCCGGCGCATCTCGCCAAATCCGGCCGCAGCGGCGGACGCGACCAGCGCCCGCGCCACGAGAAAAAGGGGCCGCGCAGCGACGCGCCCAAGCCCGCTTCGTCCGCCCCCCGGGCCGCTCCTGCGGCGCACCCAGCTCCCGCCGCCCACACGCCCAAGCCACTGCCCGAGGTGCCGAAGCTGGACACCTCCTTCACCGCCCTCGGCCTCGGTGACCGCATCGCCTACGCCGTGCAGCAGAAGGGTTACGAAAATCCCACACCCATCCAGACCCAGGCCATCCCCGTCGTGCTGTCGGGCAAGGACGTCATCGGTTCCGCCCAGACCGGCACCGGCAAGACCGCGGCGTTTTCCCTGCCGATTCTCCAGCGTCTCGGTGCGCACGGCGCCGGTCTCCGCTGCCTCGTGCTCGAGCCGACGCGCGAGCTCGCGCTGCAGGTCGAGGAGTCGTTCAAGGAGTATTCCAAGTTCACCGACCTGCGCACGACCGTGATCTACGGCGGCGTTGGCTACGGCAAACAGCGCGAGGAGCTCGCCCGCCGGCCCGACACCATCGTCGCCACGCCCGGCCGCCTGCTTGATTACATGGAGCAGAACGAAATCCGCCTCGACAAGGTCGAGGTGCTGGTGCTCGACGAGGTGGACCGCATGCTGGACATGGGCTTTCTGCCCGACGTGAAGCGCATCGTGGCCAAGATCCCGAAGACCCGCCAGACGCTCTTCTTCACCGCCACGCTGCCGCCCGAGATCGAGCAGCTCGCCGCTTGGGCGCTGCGCGACCCGTTCAAGATCTCCGTCGCCCGCGAGCGTTCGACGGCCGAGACCATCACGCACGCCTTCTACCCGGTCGTGCAGGCGCAGAAGTTCGACCTGCTCGTGCATCTGCTCGAGCAGACCCAATACCACAGCGTCATCATCTTCTCCCGCACCAAGAGTGGTGCCGACTACGTGGCCAGCCGCCTCAAGCAGGCCGGGCACACCTGCGCCGTCATGCACTCCGACCGCAGCCAGCAGGAGCGCGTGGACGCGCTCAAGGGCTTCAAGTCCGGCAAGCATGAGGTGCTGGTCGCCACCGACATCGCCGCCCGCGGCCTCGACATCGCCGACGTCTCGCACGTCATCAACTTCGACGTGCCGGAGAATCCCGAGGACTACGTGCATCGCATCGGCCGCACCGGCCGTGCGCAAAAGACCGGCGACGCCTTCACGCTCGTGACCGAGGAAACCTGGCGCGACGCGCGCAGCATCGAGCGCTTCATCAGCCAGAGCATCCCGTGGAAGAAGATCGAGGGTTTCAATTACACCTACTCCGGCATCTTCGACGGCGGCGGCATGCCGGCGGCCGCGCCCGAAAAACCGAAGAGCCGCCTCTCCCGCGGCGGCCGGCGCTGAGGCCACCCCGGGTAGCACGGGCCTCTCCACGCCTGGCAGGAATGA
Source organism: Verrucomicrobiota bacterium (assembly GCA_030916665.1). Classification (GTDB taxonomy): domain Bacteria; phylum Verrucomicrobiota; class Verrucomicrobiia; order Opitutales; family Opitutaceae; genus Lacunisphaera. The sequence goes on along the minus strand of JAUPWC010000137.1, from coordinate 13,556 downwards.
TGAAGCGGATGCCCCGGGGTCAGGCCACCGACGGTCGGATAGAGGGTTCCGTGCTTTCCGGCTTGTGTCATGGGTGCGCTCGGCCGGGCGATTGCGTTTCGAGGTAACAAGTGGGTAACGAGGCTTTCGGGGCTTGAAACATATTCCCAAAAGGGAATATGAGACGAGCATGGAGCTGGTTGAGATCTACGAGTGCCTGTGCGACGTGACCCGTCTGCGCCTGCTGCACGTGCTGGGGCAGGGGCCGCTGTGCGTGTGTCATTTTCAGGCGGTGCTCGACGAGCCGCAGGTGAAGATATCCAAGCACCTTGCCTACTTGCGCGAGCGCGGCCTTGTGACCGGCGAGCGCGAGGGCAAGTGGATGATCTATGCGCTGCCGGCCAAGCCATCGCCCGAACTGCGCGCGAACCTCGCCTGCCTACAGGACTGCGCGCGCGAAAACCCGGTTTTCCGCCGCGACCTCGCCCGGTTGAAGAAGCTCGCCCCGCAACCGCCGTCCGGGGCGGGCTGCGGCTGTGCCCCGGCCACCCGCGGCTGAACCGTTTCCCTTTCGCATGAAAAAAGCCCGCCTTGCCATCAACGGATTCGGCCGCATCGGCCGCCTCGTCACTCGCGCCGCCTGGAACTGGCCGGAGTTCGACTGGACGCTCATCAACGACCCGAAGGGCGGCGCCGAATGCGCCGCGCACCTGCTCACGTTCGACTCCGTGCAGGGCCGCTGGTCGCAGGAAGCGGTGGCGGACGGGGCGGACGCCATCCGGATCGGCGACCGGCGTGTTGCCTTCACGGAGCAGGCCAAACCCGGCGAAGTGGACTGGGCCGCGCACGGGGTGGACATCGTGCTGGAGTGCAGCGGCAAGTTCCGCACGCCCGAGCAACTGGAGCCCTATTTTGCCCGCGGGGTGAAGAAGGTGATCGTCGCCGCGCCGGTGAAGGGCGGCGATGCGCTCAACATCGTGATGGGCGTGAACGACCGGCTCTACGATCCGGCGAAACACCGGCTCATCACCAACGCCTCCTGCACCACCAACTGCCTCGCGCCCGTGGTGAAGGTCATCCATGAGGGCCTCGGCATCGAGCACGGTGCGATCACCACGGTGCACGACGCCACCAACACCCAGACGATCATCGACGCGCCGCACAAGGACCTGCGCCGCGCCCGCGCCGCCGGGCTCTCGCTCATCCCGACAACAACCGGCAGCGCGACGGCCATTGGCCTGATTTACCCCGAGCTCCTCGGCAAGCTGAACGGCCATGCCGTGCGCGTGCCGCTGCTCACCGGCTCGCTCACCGACTGCGTCTTCCAGGTGAAGCGCGACACGACGGTCGAGGAGGTGAACGCCCTGCTCAAAGCCGCGAGCGAGACCGCGCCGCTCCAGGGCATCCTCGCCTACGAGACCCGCCCGCTGGTCTCCATCGATTTCAAGGGCAACCCCGCCTCCGCCACGATCGACGCCCTCTCCACCATGGTCGTGAACAAGCGACTGGTGAAGCTCTACGCGTGGTATGACAACGAGTGGGGCTATTCCAACCGGATGGCCGAGCTGACGCGCAAGGTCGCGGCGTCGCTCTGAGCGGCCGGCCCACTTCGTGAACCTGCGCAACTACAGCATCGTCACCGGCGCCTACTGGGGTTTCACGCTCACGGACGGGGCGCTGCGGATGCTGGTGCTGCTGCACTTCTTCAACCTCGGCTATTCGCCGGTGACGCTGGCATTCCTGTTTCTGCTCTACGAGTTCTTCGGGATTGTCACGAATCTGCTCGGCGGCTGGATCGCGTCGCGTCTGGGGTTGCGGGTGACGCTCGTGGCGGGACTGGCGTTGCAGGTCGCGGCGCTGGGATTGCTGTCGCTGCTGGACCCGCAATGGCCGGAGCGGCTCTCCGTCGCGTGGGTCATGCTCTCGCAGGCGCTGTCGGGCATCGCGAAGGACCTGACGAAGATGAGTTCCAAGAGCGCGATCAAGGTGCTCGTGCCGGCGGATGAGAAAGGTGCGCTCTTTCGCTGGGTGGCGGTGCTGACGGGATCGAAGAACGCGCTCAAAGGCGCGGGCTTCTTCCTGGGCGGATTCCTGCTGGCGACCGCCGGTTTCAAGGGCGCGCTTTGGATCATGGCCGGTGCGTTGGCCGCCGTCTGGCTCGGATCGTGGCTTACGTTGCCGCGTGAGCTGGGCAAGGCGAAGGCCAAGGCGGGCTGGCGCGACCTGTTCGCGAAGAGCCGTGAGATCAACGTGCTTTGTCTGGCGCGCTTCTTCCTCTTCGGGGCGCGAGACATCTGGTTCGTCGTCGGCGTGCCGGTGTTTTTGCGCGGCGTGCTGGGTTGGGGTTTTGGGCAGGTCGGCACCTTCATGGCCTGCTGGGTCATCGGTTACGGCATCATCCAGGGTGCGGCCCCGGCCATCCTGCGCGGGCGGGCGCCGGCGGGCGGCACGGCGGCGGGCAGCGCGTTCGTGCTGGCCGCGGTTTCGGCCGCGATTCCGCTCGGCCTGATGGCCGGGTTGCCGGCGGGCGGCGTCATCGTGGGCGGACTGGCGCTCTTCGGCGCGGTGTTCGCCCTGAACTCCGCCGTCCATTCCTACCTGATTCTCGACTACACCGACGGCGACAAGGTCGCGCTGAACGTCGGCTTCTACTACATGGCCAACGCCGGCGGCCGGCTCGTCGGCTGCCTGCTCTCGGGCGTGCTGTATCAGGCCGCCGGGCTCGCCGGCTGCCTCTGGGGCACCGTGGTCTTCGCGGTGCTCGCGGCAAGCGTGGCGCTGGCCTTGCCGCGACGCACGGACCGTGGATCTCAGCAGCCGTAAACGCCGCCGTTGATGTCGAGCGTGGCGCCGGTGATGAAGCCGTCGTATTCGCTGGCGAGATAGACTGCCGCACGGGCGACGTCCTCGGCGCTGCCGCCGCGTCCCAGCGGGATGCCGGCGATGGTGGCGTCGGCCGATTGCTTGGTCGTGTGCGTGTTGTGGAAGCTCGTGCCGAGGATCAGGCCGGGGGCGAGGGCGTTGACCCGCACGCCCTGTGGGCCGACCTCGCTGGCGAGCGAGCGCGTGAAGGTGAGGATGGCGCCCTTGGCGGTGGAATAGACGAGCGAGCCGGCGTGGCCGCCCTTGCGCCCGGCGAGCGAGGAGAGGTTGACGATGCTCGCACCGCCGCCGGTCTTCGCTGCGGCGATGAGGTGGGGCAGGGCGGCGCGCGTGACCCGTCGCAGGCTGCCAAGGTTGAGCGACATGACCTCGGCCCAGAAGGCGTCGTCGGCCTCGACGAGGCTCTTGCGGGCGACAAGCGAGCCGGCGTTGTTGATGAGCACGTCGAGTCCGCCGAGGAATTGCCCCGCGGCGGCGACCAGCGCCTCGCAGCCCTCGGTTTCCGTCAGGTCCGCGCTGGCGTGGGCGTAGCGGCGTCCGAGTTTTTTCGCCTCGGCTTCGAGGCTGCGCGCGCCGTCGGCGCTGCTGCGGTAGTGGACGAACACGTCGCAGCCGGCCTCCAGCAACTGCCGGGCGATGGCGAGACCGATGCCTTGGGCGCCGGCGGTGACGAGGGCGCGTTTGCCGAGAAGCTTGCTCATAATAATAATTAACTGAGCGCCGGGTGACGTGGCGTCAACGATGGCTGCGTCGCCGCGTGCGGCGGCGGAATTAGGCGTTGCGGGTGGCGTGGTCGGTGCTTCGCTGGCCGTTCTGCATGAAACTCGACATCCCGTCCGGCGACTTTGCCGGCTACATCTTCGACTGCGATGGCACGCTGGTGGACACCATGCCGCTCCATTACCGCGCGTGGGACAAGGCCATGCAGGCGGCGGGGCTGAAGGGCACGCTGAGCGAGGAACTGTTCTACTCGCTCGGTGGCATGCCGACGCGGAAGGTGGCCGCGGTGTTCGCCCAGCATTACGGGCTGACCATCGACGTGGACTGGGTTTTTCACCACAAGGAGGAATACTTTCTGGAGATGCAGGCGGAGATGAAGGTCATCAAGCCGGTCGTGGATTTCGCCCGGAAGCTGCACGGCGCCAAACCCATGAGCGTGGCCTCGGGCGGACCGAAGCCGGTCGTGAAGAAAACGCTCGAGCTCATGCACCTCGCCGATCTTTTCCCGGTGGTCGTGACGCCCGAAGACGTGGCGCACGGCAAGCCCGCGCCCGACATGTTTTTGCTCGCAGCGCAAAAAATGGGTGTGTCGCCGGAGAAGTGCCTGGTGTTCGAGGACGCCGGTCCCGGTTTCTAGGCTGCCGCAGCCGCCGGCATGCAGTTCGTGCGCGTGCCGAGCCGGACCACCTGAAGGAGGGCCGGTCTTCGACCGGCCGCCCGAGCGGCCAGTCAGAGACTGGCCCTACGGGTTGATTTTGGTTTGAACCGGCGCGCCGCCACGCATCGTCTGGCGGCATGACTTTCGCCGAGCTGGCCAACCCCGGCATCCTCACGCAACCGAGCTATGAGCCGGGTAAACCCATCGAGACCGTCGCCCGCGAACTCGGGCTCGATCCCGCGGGCATCATCAAGCTCGCGTCCAACGAGAATCCGCACGGTCCGTCGCCCAAGGCGATCGCGGCCGCGCAGCGCGCGCTACAGGAGGCGCATCTCTACCCGGACGGCGGTTACTACGCCTTGCGCGAGAAGCTGGCGCAGAAGCACGGGCTCGGGATGAACCAGTTCATCATCGGCGACGGCTCCAACGAGCTGCTCGAGCTGCTGGGTCATGCTTTTCTGTCGCCGGGCAAGGAGTGCGTGATGCACGCGTCGGCCTTCGTGGTTTACAAGCTCGTGACGCTGATGTTCGGGGCCAAGCCGGTCGAGGTGCCGCTCGGTCCGGGATTGAAACAGGACACGTCGGCGCTGCTGGCGGCGATCACGCCGAACACCCGCCTCGTGTTCCTCGCCAGCCCGGCCAATCCCACGGGCGTGGTGAACACCGCGGAGGAAATTGCCGCGCTCATCCGCGCGCTGCCGCCGCACGTCATCCTCGTGATGGACGAGGCCTACATCGAGTTTCTGGAGAATCCGCCGGATCTGCGCCCGTTCATCGCCGAGGGCCGCAAGGTGATCGGCCTGCGCACGTTCTCCAAGATCTACGGACTCGCCTCGCTGCGCGTCGGCTACGGTTACGCCGCGCCGGAGCTCATCGCCATCGTGCAGCGGGCGCGCCAGCCCTTCAACGTCAACGCCATTGCCTCGGCCGCGGCGGTCGCGGCGCTGGATGACGAGGAATTCGTGCACCGTTGCCTCGCCCAGAACAAAGCCGGCTTGGCGCAGCTGAGCGCCGGCTTCAGGGCGCTGGACCTCGAGTTCGTGCCCGGCCACGGCAACTTCCAGCTCGTTAAAGTGGGTGACGGCATGGCCGTCTTTGACGCCCTGCAGCGCAAGGGCGTGATCACGCGCCCCGTGAAGGGCTACGGCCTGCCCGAGTGGCTGCGCGTGACCGTCGGCAACAAGGCGCAGAACGAGCGGCTGCTGGCGGAGCTGAAAGCAGTGTTGTAGCGGCGCTCTATGAGCGTCGTGTGACCGGTGCGGTGGGCACTCCAAACACACCCCGCCCTGCGGGCACCCCTCACGAGAGGGGATTTCAAACCGGGATTGGCGTAAGCTTGGATCCCCTCTGGAGAGGGGTGGCGCGAAGCGACGGGATGTGGTGGCTTGGCAGAAACAGTAGGGCGGCATTTCCAAATGCCGCCGCGACGTGCTTCGCCATTTCGCCAAGCCTCCGTCGGAGATTCCGGTTTACCGCTTCGCAGCGGCGCGGCGGAGGCGGTCGTTGATGGCGGCGGCAATCCCGCCGACGGTCGGAGGGAGTTTTTCCACGAAAATCCGGCGGTGGCCGCCGGCGTCGGCTTCGCGCAGCACGCGATAAAGATTGCGGGCGATCTCCGCGAGAGCGCCGCGCCGGCTGAGCCAGTAAACGCCGGGGAGAATGTTTCCCGCTGGCTTGCGCAACAGGATGATCGCCTGGCCGTCACCGGTGGCGCGGGGTGAGTCGGCCATGGTCAGCGGCGTGCGCGGGCTGTAGTGCTTGTCGAGCAGGCCGGGGGCAAGCAGGCGGACGCCTTTCTTGCCGGCGCGGCGCACGGTGGTGACCTTGGTTTTGAGCACCCGGGCGATCTGCTCGGCGCTGATGGCGCCCGGGCGCAGGATGCGCGGGCGGCCCGACCGCGACAGGTCGAGCACGGCGGACTCCACGCCGATCGGGCAGGGACCGCCGTCGAGGATGTGCGGGATGCGTGAGCCGAGCCCTTGGCGGACATGCTCGGCCGTGGTCGGGCTGATGTAGGTGAACGGATTGGCGCTCGGGGCGGCCAGCGGCACGCCGGCGAGCTTGAGCAAACGCCGGGCAAGCGGGTGGGCCGGCGAACGGAGTGCAACGGTCGGACCGCCGGAGGTCACGATCCCGGGCACGCATGGTTTCTTGGGCAACACGAGCGTGAGCGGCCCGGGCCAAAAGGCGCGCGTGAGCTTCCTCGCGGCAATGTTGAAGTCGGAGAGTTCCTCCGCATGGGCCAGATCCAGCACATGGACGATCAGCGGGTCGTGAGCCGGCCGGCCCTTGGCGCGGAAAATGGCGCGGCAGGCCTTGGTGTCCAACGCGTGGGCCGCCAAACCGTAAACGGTTTCGGTCGGGATGGCCACCAGGCCGCCGTCGCGCAGCACGGAGGCGAGTTGGCGCAGGGCGGCCGGGGTGGGTCGGTGGAGGCGGGCCTTCATTTCGGGCGATAAAAAAGCCGGAGCAAATGCTCCGGCTGAAAGCGTCGCTTGGGCAACGGCTTATTGCATCGTCAGCAGGTTGCGCGCGGTCTTGATGGTCGAGGTGACCTTGCGCTGCTGCTTGGCCGACAGGCCCGTGTATTTGCGCGGGAGGATCTTGCCGGTGTCGGTGATGTAGCGGGCAAAATGCTGCGGGGCGGTGACGGGAACCTGCTCGGGCGTGAGGCTCTGTTGCTTCTGTTCGGTGCTCATGTTAAGAAAAGGAGGGCGGAACGTTGGGATTCGGGTCCGCTCTGTCAACGGGCATTTTTAAGTTGCCAATGCCCCCCGGCGGGCCTGTTTGGAAATACCTTTAGTCCCCGTAGCTCAAATGGATAGAGCGCGCGTTTCCTAAACGTGTGATCCCGGTTCAATTCCGGGCGGGGGCACACCCCGGCTGGAGGCATGTGAACGAGTCGGGGCGGATTAGGAAGATTTTGTAACCCCATGGCGATGGACTCGTTCCAAAGCACAGCTTCCTGAACTACAGTTGCGTGAGTTCAAATTTGCCGCCGGCCGGGGTGGTATTTTCCGGTTCGCGACACGGTCGTTTCCTAATCCGCTGCGACACTGGCGTGGGCGATCGGCCATCCGCTCCAAGCAGGCTGAAAATCGAGGATAATCGTCGAGCGATTTATTGGTTACCTATGGCATCCATGGGCAAGGCAAAGGCTGCATAAGAGTCGCCCTCTTTGGTGCCCATCTTGCCGCCGCCGGTCGCGGCGATCACGATGAACTGCCGTCCGCCCGCCTCGTATACGGTGGGTGGGGAGTAGCCGCCGAAGGGCAGTTGCGCCGACCAGAGTTCCTCACCGCTGTTTGCATCGAAGGCCCGAATCATTTCATCTCGAGTGCCGCCAACGAACACGAGCCCGCCGGCCGTTACAGTCGGGCCACCAAAATTCTGCGTGCCGGTCGGGGGCAGGCCTTGGGCGACCAGCTCCGGATAAATGCCGAGCGGCTTGCGCCAGAGGATCCGGCCCGTGTTGAGATCGAGGCATTGCAGCTGACCCCACGGCGGCTTGGAGCCGGGATAGCCTTCGTGATCGGTGACGAACTTGTAGCCGACCGCAAAGTATCGCGTCGTTTGGCGCGCCTTGGGCGCGGGGGGCGGTTGATTGCGCCGCATCAGAAAATCCAGCAGCGCAGCGCGATCAATCGCCTCCAGCGTGGGAATCGCAGGCATGCCGTTGCCCCCGACGCGGAGCAGCTCGGTGACGCTGGCGTCATCGCGCCGATGGCGCAGCCCGACGAGCGACGGCACCATGCCCAAGCCCTGGCGTTTGTCGCCATGGCAGGCGGCGCAGAGCTGTTGATAGACGGTCTCGCCCCGCGACGGCGGCAGTGCCGGGTCGCGGTCCTGTTCGTCCGACAGGTGCACGGTGGCCTGGCCAAGCACATGGTTGGTGCTAACATACAGCCGGCCGGTCGGGACGTCGACGGCGGCGCCGGTCCATTCGGGGCCACCACGCGAACTGTGATAGAGCATGGGCACGCCCAAGCGAGGTGGCTCGAACCAACCGTAGGTGGAGCGGGCCACTTGGCGGAGCACGAAGGCATGCGCCTCAGGTGAACGGTCGGTGAGATCCTCGAGGCGCACCTCCGGGCTGGACAGCGGTTCCGGTAGTTCCGGGAACGGTTGATATGGGGCGGTCTGCTCCCCAGGGAGGGTCGAGACCGGAGCCCGGCGCATCCGGAACGGGAACAGGGGCTCGCCGGTGACCCGGTCGAGCAACAGCGTGCCCCCTTCCTTGGTCAGGCAGGCTACGGCATCAACGCGCCGACCTTCGCGCTCGACGGTGACAAGATTGGGCGGAGCCGGATTGTCGAGATCCCAGATGTCATGCCGCACATGCTGGAAATGCCAGAGCCGGCGCCCGGTGCGCGCATCCAGCGCCACCAGACAGTTGGAGAATAGGTTATCCCCGAGCCGGTCCACGCCGATGAAGTCCGGCCGGGCGGCGCCGACCGCGATGTAGGCGATCCCGCGGTGTTCATCGAGCGCCATGCCACCCCACGGGTGGGCGCCGTCGCGCACGGAGCCACGCCAGGTGTCGGCGCCGAATTCGCCATCCCGGGGGATGGTGTGGAACCGCCACTGCTGACGGCCGGTGACGAGGTCGAAGCTGAAAACGTCGCCCCACAGGCCGGGCACGATGTAGTTGTCGGCGAAGATGGTCCCGACGGCGGTGCCGCCGGTTGGGAACGGGACGCGTCCTCCCTCGCCGAAGGATTCCAGCGGACGGCCGGTGGCGGGGTCGAGGGCATACAGCCACCGGCCACTGGCGAACACCAGGCGCGCCGGAACTCCGTCGCGCCCAGGCCAGTAGACGAGTCCGCGACGTGCGGGAGCGTCCTCCAATCCGAGCTGCGCGGGAGCCTCGACCTGGTAGCGCCAGCGCTCGGTGCCGGTCGTGGCGTCCAGCGCGACGATCGCGCGACCGGCGGTGGGGCCGTAGAGCACGCCGTCGACGACAATCGGGTTGGCCTGGATATTGCGTGCGCCGTCGCCCGACCGGTAGATCCAGGCCAGCTTTAGCCGGTGCACGTTCTCCCGGTTGATCTGTTGCAGGGCGGAATAGCGGCGCGCGCCCGCGTCGCCATGCGAGACCGTCCAGGTGCGAAATGTGCCGGGATCCGGCCAGTCATCGGCTGGAGTAAGAGTGGAGGCCGGTGCTGCTGGGATCACCTGGTAGAGGGGCAGGGCGGTGCGCGCAGCGGGATCGTCTGCCTCCGCCATTGGGGTGACGGAGGCCAGCAGTAGCGCGGGAGCGAGTGGGATGCGCCGTGTCATCGGACCGAGTCAGCCTCCCGCGCGGCTGGATCCGCCGGGCAAGGTCGTGAGCGTATCCAACTCGCGTCGAAGTCCGGCGACGAGTTCCGCCCGCAGCTGGGGGGAGACGATGGCGGGTGCGGGCTCGAACGGTTCGAACTCGAGGTGGAGGGAGCACGTGACCGGTTGCGGCAGCCGGTTGACGCGCCGCGCGAAATCCGCGAGGTCGCAGATTCCGGCGCCTAGGGGGACGTTTTCGATTCGCTGCGCGCCCGGACTTTGGAGCCAGCGAAAATCCTTGAGGACGATGGAATGGACCCACGGCGCGAGCAGATCGAAAGTTGTGCCCCAGGAGGTGGCGCCGATGGCGGTCGCATGGCGTATATCGAACTGGCAACCGAGCCACCGCGGGTCATGATCGCGCACGAGCTCGTGCAGGTCCCAGCCCGCCGCGCCGACCCGACCGTTTCCACTGTGGTTCTGGATGGCGCCATGAATGCCGATCTCCGCATTGAGCGCCGCAAGGGCCTGCAGTTGGGGTTTCAGCCGCTGCAGGGTCGCCCAAGGTCCGATCGAGGCGTCGTAAGTGAAGTGGCCGAGCCGATACACACGGATGCCCGCGTCGCGCGCGGCGGTGAGCAGACGTCGGGCTTCGGGGGTGGCCGCCACAATATCGCTGCTGATCGTGTCGGCGCGCAGGCCGGCGGCGCGGGCGGCCGCCACGGCCCGCGGGAGATCCTCGCTTGCGCGCGCAGGTTCGATATGCCCGCCGCGACGCACCGCGAAATCGATGCCCGTCCCGCCGGCCTCCGCGATCAAGGCGGCGGTGGCGGGATAATCGAGCGCGTGAAACGGTTTCGCGAAGACGTGCACGGCATTGATGCCGGAGCCATGCGCCCGATCGGCCGGCCCGCTCGCCGCACGGGCAGACGGGCGCGCTGCCGCCAGCGTGGCGCCCGCGGCGAGCGTTTCGAGGAAGCGGCGGCGGGACCAGACCATCACTTGAGCCGGGCGCGGGCGCGCAGCAGGGCTTCCAGGAAGTAGTAGTCGCCGTAGATGAGGGGCACATCCACCTCCAAGTGCGCCCGATACGAGCCGGTCGCGTGGGCGAGCAGGAAGCCGTAATTCGAGCCCACGGGCGCCAGGTAGGCGGGCGTGGCGAGGCTGCGGAGCACTTCCTCGGCAAAGGCAGCGTAGCGCACGCCGTCGGGACCGGAATAGTCGGCCAGTTCGTAGAGCGCGGAGGCCATCAGCGCGGAGGCCGAGCTGTCGCGGGCGGTCGCGGGAATCTGCGGGGCGTTGAAATCCCAGTAGGGCACCTTGTCTTCCGGCAGGTTTGGGTGACTCAGGACATAGTCGGCACACGCGCGCGCCTGCTTGAGATAACGAGGATCGCGGGTGAACCGGAACATCATCGTGTAACCATACGTGGCCCACGCCTGGCCGCGCGACCAGACCGAATCGTCGGCCGCGCCCTGGTGGGTGAACTTCTGCTTCACCTTGCCCGTCGCGGAGTCGAACTCGACGACGTGGAACTGGCTGCCGTCGGGCCGGATGATTTCGCGTAGGGTCGTGTCCGCATGCTTCAGCGCGATGTCACGGTAACGCGGGTCGGTTTGCGCCGCCCACAGCAGCAGCTCGAGGTTCATCATGTTGTCCACGATGACGGGGAAATCCCAGCGTCCCGGCCGGTCCCACGATTTGATCGCGCCCACGACCGGGCTGAAACGAGTGGCGAGCGAGGCCGCGCCGGTCAGCAGCACGCTGCGATAGGCCTCTTCGCCGGTCAGGCGCAGGCCGTTGCCGTAGCTGCAGTAGAGGACGAAGCCGACGTCATGCGTGCCGCGGTTGTGCTGGAACGACTCGGTGCGGGCGGTGTAACGCTGCGCGGCGTCGCGCCACATGGCGTCGCCCGTAGCCTCGAACAGATACCACAACGAGCCGGGAAAGAAACCGATGGTCCAGTCGCGTTCGGACATCTTGCGGGCGCTGTTCTCGACCGAGCGCGGCAGGCCAGGCTGACCCTCGATCTCCCGCAGCATGAATTCGTATTGCCGGGCGGCGTGCTGCAATGCGCCGTCGATCACCTGCACCAGCGGCGCGGGTGGCCCCAGGCGGTCACGAAGCTGCGTGAAATAGAGGCTGCGCGGGGCGACGGGTTGGCCGAAGGATTCCCAGTGTCCCTGGGGGCGCGGGAACGCGCCCGCGTTGCGCTTGCCAAGGTGGCCGAACGAGAAGTTCTGCGCGGTTGGGGGCTGCTGCACGGTGAGCGAGCCGCGGGTGTTCCAGGCGACGTAGTTGGCGCCGGCCCAGCCATGGCCGCTGCCCATCGAGCTGCGGTCCTGGAAGGCGATGTCGGATTCAATGTTGTCATAGAGGCCGCCGGTGGACCAGCGGTGGTGCGGTTCGCTGTGGCCGAACTCCTCCCGCGACACACCGAACACAAACGCGTTCGGGCCGGGCACGCGCGAGCTGACGACGAAGGCGTGGCGGGCGCCCTCGGAGTAGCAGCGAAGCACGAGGCTCAGCTGGCCGCCGATGTGAAAGGGGTAACGCCGTCCGCCGGTGATCTTCGACACCGGCGCCAAGCTGCGGGAGTCCTGCACCGTGATCCATTTCGCGCCGGGCTGGATCAGGGAAACCCCGTGGTAGAAATTCACGGCGGTGATGTCCCGCGCCCAGCAGTTCTTCGCGTGGTTGAAGCTGACGGCGTGGAAAGCGTGCGCCTCGTCGGCGGCATAGGTGAATTTGTCGCGATACTTTTCCTGCACGGCCGCGTCAAAAACGGACACGGCCCGCAGGTTCTCGACGCCCGTGTTCGTGATCCGCGCCGGGTCCGCGTAGGGCACCAACTGGCCGCCGCCCCAGCGCTCGTCAATCGAGCAGGCCAGCGGCGCGTCCACTGTGACGCGGTGACCGTCAATCGCGGTGATCACGCGGTCGAAGGCCAGGGTGAAGGGTGACCACTGGGTCGAGGGCGTGCCGTCCGAGTCGGGCGGGATGTGGTCCATGTCCAGTTCGGCGATCCAGGCGGCATTGCCGAGGCGGTCCACGAAGACGGTCTCTCCGACCTTCAGGCCGGAGGCATCGGCCACCCGGAAACTGCGGGCCCCGACCGGGACATAGACGTCGGTGATGCGGACCGCGCGGGCGGTGGCGCGGTCGGGTGCGGCGCCGCCCATGACTTCCACGAGGACGCGCTGCTTCTTCCCTGTGGCGATGATCACCGTATCCGTCTCGCCCTGACCCTCGCCACGGAGCACGACGCCGCTCGCGCCGATACGCAGCGTGCCCTCAACGCGGTAAACGCCGCGCTGCAACACCACGGCGCCCCGGAGGCCATCGGCTCCGAGCGGCAGGCGCGCCACTTCGTCCAGCGCCGCCTGGATGCGCGCCGTGTCATCGCCCGTTTCGTTTGCGCGGAGGCGGAGCTTCTCGAAGGCATGGGGCAGGGCCACGCCGCCTCCGCCGTAGCCACAGTGCGAGAAATCGAGGATCGTGTCCCCGGCGGCGTTATAGGGCGCGTAGCTCAGTCGTCCGTCCGGGCCGGAGGAAACAAGCTTGGCCGGAGCGGCAGAGACCACCGCCGCGAGGACGGAGAACACGAGCAGGAGGGAGGGCAGTTTCATGGGGAGAGGAAAATCCAGCGGGCACCAGCGAAGCGCCAGGTTTGGGAACCGGCAACCGGGACCGTCGTACCGCGCCATGTGCCGTCGGGACCACGCTCGGCGCGGAGATCGGTCCAGCTGACGTCGCCGCGCTCGTAGGCGAAGGTCTCGCCGTCATCGTCGTAGAGGCGAAGCGCACCGGGCTGCTCGCCGTAATGCCAGAGTTCGAGCGCGGGCCGTTCGTCGGGGCGCGGCGCGCGCTGGGGCTCGCCCGCCAGGCGCGGAATGATGGCGCCATCGCGCACGAACAGCGGGATCCGGTCGGTTTCAGGCGTGACGGTGATCGTGGTGTCACCGCCGGCGAGCCGGCCGGTGTAGAAATCATACCAGCGACCGGGCGGTAGCACGACCGCACGTGATGTGGCAGTGGGGGCGATGGGCGCCACGAG
>JAUPWC010000136.1 GCA_030916665.1 Verrucomicrobiota bacterium | reverse complement strand
GACGCTCTTCCGATCTGCGAGGGACGCCGCGATGGACGCCGCGATAGACGCCGCGAGGGCCGCCGCGATAGACGCCGCGAGGGACGCCGCGAGGGACGCCGCGTGGGACGCCGCGAGGGACGCCGCGAGGGCCGCCGCGTGGGACGCCGCAGCAACCGACTTCAACCGCCGAGTATTCGCAGCTTTCGAGATGGAGACAGTCTAATGGGCACCGCTTACATCGAAACGACGATTACCGCCGAAGAGGGCGGCGTCACGCTGTTCGAAACCGAGTGCGTGGCCGAGATCGACTATGAGACGGACCACGGCGAACTGGCCGACTGGTCGATCCGTGATTTCCGCTTCGACCGCTATGAGGGGCGATGGAACGCCGCCAAGGGCGTCTACGAGCGCGTGAAGGCGGGCGAAGTCTGGTGCCAGACCGAAGACCTGCGCCGCGTGCTGCTGTCCTATGCGGACCTGGACGCGATCCGCGAGGAGCTGGCCGACAAGCTCCACCAGACCGGCGAGTTGACCTATGCCAACCCCGCCCTGCGCGGCGACTATCATTCGCAGGTGCTGTGATGGCCAACATCAACCTCGCCTGCATCCACGCATCAAATGCCGCTCGTTATCTGGCGATGGCAGCGCGCGGTGCCATGGATGGTAAGCCGCCCGGCTGGGAATATGAGGACGCCATTCGAGAACTCACTGATGTGTGCAACCGCCTCGGCTATGTGCTGGTGCGCACGGACGCCGAGGGGGCATCCGAGAAGCCCGCATCAGACGAGACGGAGGCTGCATAGCATGGCCCTGCGCTTCGCCCTCATCATCGGCATCCCCGCCTACACCTTCGCCCTGGCGGTTCTCTGGGCCGCCTTCACCCCCATTCCCCAATAAGGAGGCCATGTCCATGGCTGACGTTGACCACCTCCTCCACACCGCCACGCGCGCCGCGGACGTTCTCAAGGAGCAGCTGCGCGAGATCGCCGGGGATGACCTCGACGTGATCCGCGACACGCTGGAAGGCGAGATAGACCTGCGCGGGCTCATTTCGTGGGCCGCCGAGAAGAACGTCGAGGACGCCGCGCTTGTAGCCGGCCTCACCGACACGCTGAAGCGCCTCAAGGAGCGGCAAGACCGCATCGAGAAGCGCATCGGGATGCGCCGCGTTGCCATCCTCGCCGCTATGGCGTCTGGCGAGATCAAGAGCATTGAAACGCCAGCCGGCACCATCACCCGCAAGGCGGTTCCGCCCTCCGTGCTGATCCTCGACGAGGCCGCCATCCCCTCCGATTTCTGGAAGCCCAGCGATCCGAAGTTGGACAAGAAGGCGGTGGGCGAGGCGCTGAAGGCTGGCCGCGAGGTGCCCGGCGCCATGATGAGCAACGGCGGCGAAACCATCCAGATCAAGGTGTGACCATGAGCAACATCGTTCCTTTGTCCAAGGCCTTTCAGGCTTCGCAAGTCCAACTCATCCAGCGCATGAACCCGGACTGCAACGCCACGGAGTTCGACCAGTTCCTGCACGTCTCCGCGCAGCTTGGCCTCGATCCGCTGCGCAAGCAGATCTATGCCTTCGTCTTCAACAAGGACAAGGCAGACCGCCGCCGCATGTCCATCGTGGTGGGCATCGACGGCTTCCGCTCGGTGGCGAAGCGCTCCGGGGAATATCGCCCCGACAACCGCGCGCCGCGCTTCACCTATGATCCGGCGATCGCCAACGAGGCCACGAACCCGCTCGGCATCGTCTGCGCCGAGGTCAGCGTGTTCCAGCACTCGCATGGCGACTGGCACGAGGTGACGGCGGTGGCCTACTGGGACGAGTTCGCGCCCATTGTCGAAGGCGGCAAGTGGACGAATGGCGAGGATGGCCGGCGTTTCTTCAAGAAGGACGGCACCATGCAGCTCGACCCGAACAAGGAGAACTGGTGCAAGATGCCGCGCGTGATGCTGGCGAAATGCGCCGAGGCGCAGGCGATCCGTCGGGCATGGCCGGAAGACCTCTCCGCGATCTACGCAGACGAGGAACTCGACCGCGCCAAGACAATCGACCTCACGGCCTCCGAGATCGCGGAAAAGGCCAATGTCGAGAGCCGGCTTGCCATGATCGGCGGCGCGGAGGCCATCCTCTTCGACATGGGCGACGGCCTTGAGCGCATCCCGCTCGGCAAGGCCGCGGACATGATCCTCGAGCGCTTCCGCTCGATGAAGCACCACGAGATCCTGCAGTGGAAGAACGCAAACCGCGTGCCGCTGCAGGAGTTCTGGGCGCGCAACAAGACGGACGCCCTGGCCCTCAAGAAGGAACTGGAACTGATCGAGCAGGAGGCTGGGAAGCTGTGAGCGACAAGTCCATCCACTGCCCCGACTGCGGATGCGAGATCGGCGGCGACTACATGAGCGCGGACCCGATGCGCCGCCGGTTCTTCGCCGCCCTCCGCGACACGCACGCAAACCTGCGTGATGCAGACCGCGCGCGCTTCCCCAATGCCGAGATACTTCGAAAATCGGCCCTGATTGCCATCGGCTATTGTGACGCCATCACCATCGCCTGCGGATCAAAGGCCGCGGCACCTGGCATCGCCAACGCCTTCCGGCTCAAGGACCAATACTGCATCGCCATCGTGAAGGGCGATGTGGTGACGATCTACACCGCGTTGTCAATGGCGCGCCGTGCGCTGCTGAAACGCGAATTCATGGACGTGGCGGAAAAGGTGTTCGCCTGGGTCCACGAGCAGACAGGCATTGATCCGGGCCAGTCGCACGAAGCGAGGGCCGCATGACCGACATTGCCTGGCACTTCACCGGAGATAAACTCCGCGACGGCTCGCCAATCCCGCCCATCGGGCACACGCTCATCCATTCTGGCGAGATCAAGATGTGCGTCAGCGGCTACCACTGGTCGCGCACGCCGTTTCAGGCGTTGCCGTACGCGCCCGGCCCGCTGCTTCACAAGGTGCGCATCGGCGGCACGATCAGGGAAACCAAAGGCGACAAGGGTGTCTCGTCCGAGCGCACCATCATCGCCACCATTGACGCCACGCAGTTGCTGCGGCGCTTCGCTGCCGATCAGGCGCTGTCCGTCGCACATCTGTGGCCGATGCCGGACGTGGTTCGGGAATATCTGACTGGGCTTGATGAAAGCAAAAGGGACGCCGCGTGGGCCGCCGCGAGGGCCGCCGCGTGGGCCGCCGCGTGGACCGCCGCGAGGGCCGCCGCGAGGGACGCCGCGATGGACGCCGCGAGGGCCGACTTTAATCGCCGCGTCGCGGCGCTGTTCGCATGAAGCCCCGCCTGCGCGCCGTCGCCGCGCCCGCCCCGCGCCAGTGGGAGCCGCGCCCTTCGT
>JAUPWC010000135.1 GCA_030916665.1 Verrucomicrobiota bacterium | reverse complement strand
CACCAGCGTCACTGCCGGTTTCAGAATGTCGTCAGGCCGGATTCAGAACGACGTTCTACAGGGGAACCTCCCGCTGCGCGTGACCTGGCTGCTTGGGCAGCCTCGCCGCATAGCAGCGACCGGTCATGCTCGCTCCGCCAATCCCGGTCAGACAATTCAGCGCCCGACGGGGCTATGAAAAACGGTTCGCTCATGACTCCAGATGAGAGGCTGTATCTTTCAAAAACCGCTCGATCTCCTGGACGGAGTAGAGTGGCCGACGAGTGGCCCGCGAAGGGCGGAGAAGTGCGCGTTTCGTGAGACGGTCAACCGTCACCACGCTGATGCCCAGGGCGTCAGCCGCTTCTTCTCGGGTGAGCGCCAACTTGGGCGCGTGTGGCTTGGTGTTCTCTGGCGTATTCATTACGCCGTGAGATATGAGACCAAGCGCTGGACCCAGCGGCCCTATACGTCGGATGTCAGCTTTAGGGTTGTCGGTCGCGCCTCTTTCCTGACGCGAGTGAGAATTGCCTCCACTGATTTGTCCGAAACCGATTCACCTAGATTCTTGCGGAGCCAAAGATGCAACGACGGTGCCGTGACTGGCGCGGCTATCTCCTCCCAGAACATCCACAAAACGTAGCAGATTCGCGTTGATGCATGATTCAATGCCATGACGTCATCACCACGAGCAAAACTTCCGAGGCCCTTGGCGTAGCGGGCTTGCTGCTCTTGCAGATATTCCAACGGAGGAACAGCCGCCTTGCGGCTTGTGCGCCGAATGATGCGAGCGATACAGCGTTGAAATCCCTTCAGCGTTTTCTTTGCCACTGGTTCGCGTAGCGCGGTCATCTCGGGCAGTTCCATTTCCTGTTCTCGCATCGCTGGCGACGGGCATGACATGTAACTTACCATCGCTTGAAAATGTCCGATAAGCTCCACCATGTCGCCCGCTTCGACTTTGCGCTTTCGTGGATCTAGATGAGCAATCGGCTTGGCGATGCCTTCAGCTGCAATGCGTGCCGCTGCAAGTATGAGCGGTGTCGGTTGCCGTATGTCGGTCGGGAGGTTCGTGCGTTTGCCTTCAGCGAAGGCCAACTCGACAGGCATATCGCGTAGCCGCTTTTTGATGAAGCGAAGTCGCCTGTTCATCTCACGTCTCGCATTCAACGTGAGCAAATACCGCTTCTGTGAAATGTTTGACCGCATCAGCGCAGCGTTTGAGGTGGAGCAAAAAATTTTGGCCGAGTGCTCGACCCGTTTTGTGTTGTCACCCGTGTTGTCACCCGACCGCCAAATTTACGATTGCTCAGGAGGAGGCCAGAAAACACCAGATTTTGCTAACTATTTGGGCCACAATTCAGGACGAATCTGGAGGACTCGGGATTATCGTAGATAATTCTACCAGAACGAGTTATGAGTCCTCTGCTCTACCACTGAGCTACCCTGGCGAAAGGGACGCGCAAGAAGTCACAGTTTTCGCGGGAAATCCACAAGATTTTTCTGGAGGCAGGCCCGGCCGGCTTCGGCGCCTAGATTGACTCACCGCGGCAGCTTGGTTCCGCAGCCGGATTGCGGCCGCCGGACACGACAGCACCCTGCGCGTGGAATCCCTCCGCATCCTCGTATCCCTCCGGCGCCAGCCGGTCCACCAGCCTGGCCAGAAGAAATCCCAGCCTGCTGCCAGCAGGACAATCCGCCGGCATGGAAAGACTGACGGCCGCGTTGTGCAGGGTGCCAAACAGCTTGGGGGTGGCGGGCATGGTCGGATTGGGCTGGGCCCAGACTACCCCAAGGCGGCGCTCCGCACTGCGCATATCTTGGCGCAGCCACGGATGATATTGCGAAACCGCGTGCCAATCCGTCACCGGTCAGATATCGTCGGGCCCCAGCCAGCGGAAATACACGATGACAAACCGCCGCCCGAATCCGGTCACGCTGTCGGATGTGCGCTGCACAAGGGCCTCGCACCAGGCGGTCGCCTCGACCTTGGCGGAGTCGGCCTGATTGGCCGCCTCGCCGTAGGCGCGGATGCGGAAGGTGTCGGCGCGGGCAGTCAGCCACGGTTGCATGGCATCGCGAAACTCGGCGGGGGTGACGCCGCTATCCTGAAGCGCCGAGTCCAGCAGGGAGCTGTCCAGAAAGGCATCGGTCGTGACGAAAGGTCCGCCGGCCGTCTTGCCGGTCCCCACGGTCGCCGCGAAGTTGTCGCGGATGCGGTTGGCGAAGGTCGTCAGGCTGATGCTGATCGGGTCGGCGGGCCGCAACCGGTTGTAGGTCGCGCCGACACCTCTCCAATAGCGCGCCGAGGTGGAGTTCACATTCAGTCGCCCGGCCTGCGGCACGCCACCAACCAGACCGTGATGCGTGCGGGTGAGCGCGTGCAGGTTGCCCTGCAATTGCCCGGGCGTGAGCGGTGTCACCGGCACCAGTGCGATCTGCGCGTAGGTCTCGGCGCGCACGAGGTTCGCGGCGTCGGGCGAAAGCGTGGCAATGAGTTCGTCGATCGCGTGCTTTTCGCCCGGCACCGGCGCTTCCGTGTCGGGAATGACGGCGCTGAGCTTAACGCCCTCGTCCCCCACCCACCACGCGTAGCCGCCGTGACGCTGCGGGTTGCCGGCCTGATCATTCGTCATGACGGGAACCACGAGCACGCGCACATGTTCCTTGTCGGTGCCGTCGGCTCCAAGCGCGCCGGTGGCGAGCAGCGCGGTTGCGTCGCTGCCGCTCAGGATCGGAATCGTGGTGTCGGTTGCGCCGGAGGCCAGCCAGCGCTTGAACTGGCCGTTGTCCGCCCAGACTCCGCACCAGTGGCGCGAGGGATTGCCCGCGCCAGCCGGCACACCCGTGAGGCCCGCCATGCCGGTGACCGCGGCGTCCTCGCCGGTAAACTGTTGGAGTTCGCCCAATGCGACGCGCAGCCCGAGCAGGGCGTTCTGCCGCGCCTGGGTCTGATAAAGCGCTGTGCCGGCGATGTCCGCCCCCACCCGACTCAAGGCGCTCAAAGCGACCAGCGCCAGCACGAGCAGGGCCAGCAGCACGACGGTGAGAATCAGGGCGAAACCGCGGTGCGTCTTCACGGTGCGGTCCCCTCGATTTCAATCCGCCGGATGAACACCGCGGAGTTGGCCTCCACGACGGCCCACCACCAGACCGCATCCGTCGCGTACTCCGGCGGGCGCGTCACCCGCCCTCTCTCGATCGCCTCCAGCAGGGCGACGCCTCCGCTGCCCAGAATGCGCACAAAGACATCCGCCACTTCCGGAAACCGCGAGTCATCGGCCGTGCTCTGGCCGATGGCGTGGTGCGCGGTGTCGCCGGCGGATTCCGGATAGATCCGCACCAAGGCTCCGGCTCCGTCCCGCCGGTATAGCCAGCAGCCAAAATCAACGACATCGCTCGCGAGCAGGTTGGCGTGGCTGGGATTTGTCACGTTGCGCGGCTGCCGGTAGGTCGTGGACAGCGCGCTCGTGGGCGTATTGCCCGTGCTGCCGTAGGCCGTGGCCGTGACATCGTAACCGTTGCTGAACGTCTCTTCTGGACTGATCACGGAACGATAGAGCGAATAGCGCACGGGCGCGGGATTCGTCGCCACGGGGTTGCCGGTGACCGGACGGCGCGCGATCTGATACGCCACCACCGTCGGCAGGCTGCCGCCGGACTCCACGTTGGTGGTGACAAAACGGAGCCACGCGCCCGACAACCCGAACCGGGCGTCACGCAGGTGGTAAACCCCATCGGCATCGGCCGGTGGCAACGGCAGGAAACTTCCGCCGTCCGCCGGTTTCATGGGCGCACCACCAATCAGCCAGCCGCGGTTGGTCAGGCCGGCGACCGTGTCGAGAATGTCCACCGCCAGCCAGCCATTGGCGTCCCGACGGTGCAGTGCCGCCTGAAGGTCGCGCTCCAGCAGATCAAGCACCTGTCGCGCCGACGCCGACTGCGAATGGCCGGCCTGCGTGCGTTGCCACAGCCCCAGCACCTGCGTCGTGACCGCCAGCATGAGCCCCGCGATCACGAGCGTGATGGCCACCGCCACCAGCAGCTCCAGCAGGGTGAAGCCGCGCCGTTGGGTTGCATGTTTCATCGGTTCAGCGCGACGGTGAACAGCATCTCGTGCCGCGACGCCACCGGTGCCGGAGCGGACGTGCCCGGCAGCCGATACGGCCAGGAAACCCGGACCATCACGGCGAGAAACCCCTTGCCGGCGGCGAACTGCAACGGCTCGTCGGGGAACCGCCAGCATTCGACGAGGAAATATTGTTCTCCCACCGGCAGCGGCCCGCTCGCCGGCGGCTGATAGTCGAGCGAGTGCAGACGGGTAGCGCCGCGGTTGGCGGCGAATTTCATGCCGTCGCCGGTAGCTCCGGACAGCACGGGCACCTGCGCGGCCAGCGCGTCGAATCCCGTCGCGCCGATCCGCGTGAGTTCCGCGCGCAGCGCGTCGGGCAGGCCACAGGCCGACTGCGAGTCCGTCGCTTCGCCGCCCTGCCGGGCGAGCGCCGGCAGCAGTGCGAGCACGACCGTGACTGAAACGGCAAACAGTCCTGCGGCGATGATCACCTCGGCGAGCGAGAAGGCGCGGTTGCGATTCGGATGGTTCATCAGAACGCGTTCCTCTCCGCCAGCAGTGCCGGCACGCCATAGGCGCTCAGCACCAGTCCGCGCGCGCTCTCGGGATTCACCAGCAGAAGCGGCGGCTCGCCCGCGGTGTAGGTTCCCGGCGGACGAATCTGCGCCCGGGCGATGACCACGTAACCCTTCGGCGGCGGTCCTGCGCCCAAGGCAGCCAGCGTGCCGTTGGGCGTAAACGCCACGCCTGTCCAGGCCTGCGCCGCGACGTCGCCCTCGAGCGCGTGACTCAGTGCCTGGTTCGTGAACAGGTCGGACACGAGATCGTCGTCGGGATCGGTCACGCGTTTCCACGCCGCGGCATCGCTGACGAGACCGGCCAACGAAGCCGGCACCACGCAGGTCCCGGGCGGTAGGGTCACGCTCTGCACGCTGTCCCAGTCGGCCGGACTCGCGCCGCTCTGGCGTCCGACCTGCAGAACCAGCAGGCGCAGATAGCGCTCCGGCTGGTTGGGGTCGGCATGCACGAGCAGGCGCACCTTGCGGTTTACCGCCGGCGCCTTGGTGCGGGCCGCCGTGAGCAGATGGGCGACGCTGGCCTGCGCCGAGTGCAGGGCCGCCGCCTTCCCGCCCCCGGCGAAGCTCGTCGTCAGCAGCGAAGCCAACCCGGCGATGAGTCCGATCACCACCAGCAGTTCCAGCAGCGTGAAGGCCTTGGCGGTGGTTCTCATTTCCAGCTCATCACGAATTCAGGATTCGCCGCCGTGCTGCCGGGAGCCGGAGCGTAGAAGACCACGCCCGCGCGCACCCCTGCGGTTGGAAAATCCGCTGTGCCGGGAGCGGCGCCACCGACAGCGGGCAGCGCCGCGAGGTCGGTGCCGACACGGATCACGCCGTCGAGATCTCGGTCAACCAGGACCGCGATCACCGTGTTTTCGGAGGCATCGCGCACCAGGCCGCCCGCGTCGATTTCGTCGACACCAAAGGAATGCAGGACGATCCGCTTCCGGTTTTGCAACGCGGCGGAATCGGTGGCGGCGAGGGCGCTGCCGTCGCGCTTCCTCGCCGCGAGGAGATCATGGAAAAGATGATCCGTCTGCGTAACACCGCCGTTCACCAGCCCGCTCACATCAAACGCCGGGTAGTAGCCATACTCCGTGCGGAACGCCTCGACCGACGCGGCCCACTGCACGAACTGCACCTTGGTCTTCGCCCGCACCGCCGACCTCTGGGCGGCACCCAGCGCAGGGAACAGCAGCGCCGCCAGCAGGCTGATGATCGCGATGACCGTCAGCAGCTCGATCAGGGTGAATGCGGCGGGACGGCGAATCTTCATGGCTGGTCGGCGTAAACGTTGTCGGCGTTGCCCGCAGCCGCGCGGTCAGGGAACCCGCCGGTGAGCAGCGTCTCGATTGCCAGACCGTCGGCACCGACCGAGTAGAGCACGGGTGACGGATTCGACCAGGGCGCCTGCGACTTGTAGGCGTAGCGATACGGACGCTCCCACGGATCGGCCAGCACGGCGGTCTCCGTTGCGAAGGGGTCGTTGCCCGCGGCGGTGCGGAAGCGCGCCATGTCGAGGCGGGCCCGGCTGTTCACGGCTTGGTGATCCGGGCCGCGCCTGCCGATCAGCGCCTGTAGCAGGCGCGCCGGATCGTCCGTGCGCGGATATTCGCCGAAAGCCTGCCGATACGAGCCCAGCGCCGCCGCGAGCGCTGTCAGCTCGGCGCGTGCCTGCGCGGCCTTGCCGGCATCCGAAACGCGTCGCCCGCTGCCGATCACCAGGGTCGTCAGGACGGTCACCAGACCGATCACCACCAGCATTTCCAGCAACGTGAACGCCGCGATGCGGCGCCGGCGGGAAACGTGGACAGGAGCTGACATGGGCCTGGAATTGCGGAAAGGAAGCCGGCGGGCCCGCGCCGGCTTCCGTGGTGAGGGTTATTCTTCGCTCTGCAGTGCGGCGATGACGGAAAAGTCCTCGAGCGTGGTGGTGTCGCCCTTGACCGAGCCATTCGTGGCCAGCTCCTTGAGGAGGCGGCGCATGATTTTTCCGGAACGCGTCTTGGGCAGGCCCGCGGCGAAGCGCACCTGATCGGGCTTCGCGAGCGAGCCGATCTCCTTGCCGACGTGATTGCGCAGGACTTCCTTCAGTTCCTCGCTGGCGGTCTGGCCGGCCTTAAGGGTCACGAAGACCACGAGCGACTGGCCCTTGAGCTCGTCGGGGCGTCCCACGGCGGCGGCTTCGGCGACCATCGGATGCGACACGAGTGCGCTCTCCACCTCGGCCGTGCCGATGCGGTGGCCGGAGACGTTGAGCACGTCGTCGATGCGGCCGATGACCCAGAAGTAGCCGTCCTTGTCCTGCCGGGCGCCGTCGCCAGTGAAATAGTAGTGCGGGTGCTTCGGGAACTCGGAGAAGTAGGCCTTTTTAAACCGCTCATCGTCGCCCCAGAGCGTGCGGAGCATCGAGGGCCAGGGCTGCGTGAGCACGAACTTGCCGCCGGAGTTGCGCGGCACCTCGTTGCCGTCGGAGTCCACGACCATGGCCTTCACGCCGAAGAACGGCAGCGTGGCCGAACCGGGCTTGGTCGGCGTGATGCCGGGCAACGGTGTGACCATGATCGAGCCGGTCTCGGTCTGCCACCAGGTGTCCACGATCGGGCACTTTTTTTTGCCGATCATCTTGTGATACCACATCCACGCCTCGGGATTGATGGGCTCACCGACGGAACCGAGCAGGCGCAGCGAGTCGAGCCGGTGGCGCAGCACGTAGTTGTCGCCCCAGCGCATGAACGCGCGGATGGCAGTCGGCGCCGTGTAGAGGATCGTGAGCCCGTGGCGGTCAATCATCTGCCAGAAGCGGTCGGGCTCGGGCTGGTTCGGCGCGCCCTCGTAGAGGAACACGGTCGAGCCGTTCGAGAGCAGACCATAGACCACATAGCTGTGACCGGTGATCCAGCCGATGTCGGCGGAGCAGAAATAGCGGTCGTTTT
>JAUPWC010000134.1 GCA_030916665.1 Verrucomicrobiota bacterium | reverse complement strand
TCGAGCAGCGCCGACTGCGTCTTCGGCGTGGCGCGGTTGATCTCGTCGGCCAGCACGACGTTGGCGAAGACCGGCCCCTGTTTGAACACGAACTCCTTCATGTTCTCGTCGTAGATGGAGACGCCAGTCACGTCGGTCGGCAGGAGGTCGCTGGTGAACTGGATGCGCGAAAACGCGCAGTCCATCGAGCGCGCCAGCGAGTAGGCCAGCGTGGTCTTGCCCACGCCGGGCAGGTCCTCAATCAGCAGGTGGCCGCCCGCGAGGAGGCAGACGAGGGTCAGGTCGATGACCTCGTCCTTGCCCTTGATGGTGTGGCGCATGTTGGCCTTGAGGCGGGCGAGCGCGTCGCGGACGGCGGCGACTTCGGCGGCGGGAGCAAAATCACTCATGTCCGGACGCTACTCGCGGGTCCGCCGCGCGCAAACGGATTTCCGGCGCATGCAGCGCGCTGTCCCCTGTAGCGGCGGTCAGTCACCGCCTTTTCCCGCACGTCGGCGGACATAGACCGCCGCTACAACAACACACCCACGCTTCGTTTCGCCTCCCCCGCAAAACCCGCCAGCTTCCCGCGGGTCGAACTCGATCACGGGCCGTCGTGTCGCCCACCGACGCTACGCCACCTTCCACGGCACCGCGACCACACTCGCCCGCCATGTGGCGTCCTGCAATTTGGGCGTGGACGGGGAGACCATTTATTTGGGCGGACTTCGCGTCTGGCAGCAAGAGCCCAGCCCAGTGAAGCCTGTCTCCGGAAAGATCGTGCAGTCGGTCGACTTACGCTGAACACGCCGGCCGCCCTGCGCTCACAGCACCGGCATGAGCGGGGTGCCGATGGCCTTGTAGAGGCGAGTGAGGATTTCCTTGTTCGAAAGCGCGCCGTCGGCGCCGGGGAACGAGCCGACGTCGCGGTGGTGCTCGTAGAAGCGCGGATCGTCCGGCGGCACTTCCTCCATCCCGGGCTTCAGCTCGAAGCTGGACGTGTTCTGGATCGGCCACAGGTCCACCGGGCTGAGCGACATCACGCCGTCGATCAGCCCGTTGACGGTGTCGAGGCCGAGCGGCAGGCGGCGGCGGGCGATGACCCAGCTGTTGCCCGGCCGCAGGTCGCGGTCGATCTCGGCGCGCAACGCCCGCGCGAAGGCCTCGTCCTCGACCAGCAGGCCGGCCTCGCAGTTCAGGTTCTCCGAGCGCGGGTCGAGGTTGTAGGAACCGACAAACGACACGCGGTCGTCCACGACGAGCGACTTGGCGTGGAGCGACAGGAACGGCCGCTCGCCTTCCGGTCCGTGCAGCCCGCGCGCCCGGTCGGCCATCTGCCCGGAGCGCGGGAACAGCACCGCGCGGTCCGCCGGCTGCGGCTTGAACTCATGCACCTGCAGCCCGAGCTCCTCGATGTAGTCGCCGCGCAGGCGGTAGTTCGCCGAGTAGGCCGGCAGGTTGTCGGTCGAGGCGAAGCTGTTGGTCGAGACGCGGATCACCAGGCCGGGGTTCTTCCCGTGCATTTCCGTGATCAGCCGCCGCGCGGGGCCGCTCAGCACGAGGTAGGGCGTCTGGATCGTGATGCGGCGGCGCGCCTGCTGCAGCGTGCCGCGCAGTTCGCGGGTGATGCGGGCGTTGGTGGAGAAGAAGCCGCGCCCCTTGCCGGGCACGTCGGCGATGAAGACCGCCCGCTCGACCGGCAGCAGTTTCGCGCCAAAGCGCGCGGCGATCAGCGCGGAGTCGGCCGCCGCGCGATCCAGTTCGCCGAAGAGGCCGCCGAAATCCCAGTCCTCGCGCCGCGGGTAGCGCCGGAAGCCGCCGCGGGCGACGACCTCCGCCACATCGCGCAGCTCTCCGCTGGGCACGGCGTGGCGGTAGCCCCAGTATTCGTCGAACGACTCCGCCGCCGCGCGCGCCACCGGGCCGATCGCCAGCACGTCACGGTCGCGGTAGTTCAGGCCGGTGGCGTGGTCGAAGTAGCTGTTCTCGATGTTGCGCCCGCCGGTCACCAGCACCGTCTCGTCAAACAGCATCACCTTGTTGTGCATGCGCTGATTGACGGCGTGGAACGACTTGATGCCCGCAATCAGGAGCTGCAGACGCGAGGGCTTGAGGCGAGAGAGGGCCGGCCGGTAGTGCCGCACCTCGAAGTTCGGATGCACCGTCGCGAGGAAGGCCACCGAGCCGAGGTCCTGGTCGGAGAACAGGTGGTCGGCGATGAGCCGGACTTTCACGCCGCGCTTTGCGGCCTCAATGAGCTCGTAGGTGATGAGCCGGCCGCACTCGTCGTTGCTCCAGATGAAGGTCTGCACCGCAATGGACTTCTGTGCATGGCGGATGAGGTGCACGCGCAACAGCAGCGCATCGTAGCCGCCTTCGAGCAGGGCCACGCGGTTGCCTTGGCCGGGCTCCCGTTTGTCCGCCGCGGCGAAGGCCTCCGTGACGACTGTCCCGAGCGGCGAGTCACCCAAGGGCGCTTGGGCGCTGGCGGCGAGAAGCAGCGGCCCGATCAACCCTCCCAGAATCGCACCTGTCATTCTGAGCGGAGCGAAGAATCCAAAATTACGCGCGCGGGCGAACATGTCGC
This sequence comes from Verrucomicrobiota bacterium, assembly GCA_030916665.1. Lineage (GTDB taxonomy): Bacteria > Verrucomicrobiota > Verrucomicrobiia > Opitutales > Opitutaceae > Lacunisphaera. Next base: position 1,620 of record JAUPWC010000134.1, on the reverse strand, counting down.
TGGATTCTTCGCTCCGCTCAGAATGACAGGCAAGCGATATTGCATCAGCCTCAAGTGGGCTTGTGTGGCTCGTCCTTTCCGGCACACTCCGCGCCATGTCCGACGCCCAGACCCACGCCGAAAATGTCCGCCTCTCCGCCGCCAAGATCTCCGCTGCCCTGGGCGGCTTGCGCCCGAAGCTCGCGATCATCCTCGGCTCCGGCCTGGGCGGACTGGCCCGGCTCGTCGAGCGGTCCGGCATCATCCCCTATCGCGACCTGCCCGGCTTCCCGGAGCTAACGGTCGCCGGCCACGTTGGCCAGGTCATCCTCGGCGCGCTGGGCGGCGTGCCCGTCATCGTGCTGAGCGGCCGCAAGCATTTCTACGAAACGCACGACGCCTACCCGCTCAAGACCATGATCCGCACCATGCGCGCCGTGGGCGTCGAGACGCTGTTTCTCTCCAACGCCGCCGGCAGCCTGCGGCCGCACATCGGCGTCAGCGAACTGATGCTCATCACCGACCACATCAATTTCCTCGGACTCAACCCGCTGGTCGGCCCCAACGACGACGCCTTCGGCCCGCGGTTCTTTTCCGTGACCGACGCCTGGGACCCCGCCGCCCGCGCCAAGATCAAGACCGCCGCCAAGCAGTCCGGCATCACCCTGCACGAAGGCGTCTATGTCGCCTTTCGCGGGCCGTCGTTCGAAACCCCCGCCGAGATCCGCATGGCCCAGGGTTGGGGCGGCGACGCCGTGGGCATGTCCAGCGTGCCCGAGTGCCTGCTCGCCCGCCACTGCGGCATGAAGGTCGCGGGCGTCTCCTGCATCACCAACATGGGTGCCGGCCTTTCCGCCGAAAATCTCACGCACGCTCACACCCTTGAGAACGCCGGCAAGGGCGCGGCCGCCTTCGAGAAGCTCGTGCTCGCCGCGGTGAAGGTGTTGTAGGCTTGTCTGGAGGCAGGGTGGTGCGGCCCGCACCGCCGCGATTTAACCGAGACGCGCATTAGCCGAACGGCGCAGCGCGCCGGTGCGCCCTACCCGCCCTTGGCGACGCGTTCGATCTTCCCCGCCAGCTCCACATCCTTGCCCGTGACCTTGCCGCCCGCCGAGTGCGTGTTCAGGCGGATCGCGACGCGGTTATAAACGTTGGTCCACTCCGGGTGGTGATCGGCCGCCTCGGCCTCGAAGCCGACCCGGACCATGAAGGCCATCGCCTCGCGGAAAGAGCCGAACTTGAACTCCTTCGCGAGCGCGCCCTGTTCAAACTGCCAACCGGGCAACGCCGTCAACGCGACGGCAACTTCATCGGGACTGAACGGCTTGGGCATAGCGGAAATGTGCGCTGTGATCAGACGAAACGCAAGTGATGCGTGCTCGCTCAGGCAGCACGCGACTCCGCTCTCTCGCCCTCAGTCCCTGATCCCCTCTGGAGGGGTGGCGCCCGGCGCCGGGGTGTGGTGGCGAGTCAACCCAACCTTGCATTGGTTTCGATCCACAAATCAATCGCGCTCACGACATCATCGAGATCGTGCCTGACCTGCACTTCAGTAAAGCGCAGAAATCTCACACCCAAGGATTCCAACCGGGCCTGTCTCTTTTCGTCAGCCTCGCCTTTGAGCGTTTGCGATGCTCCGTC
>JAUPWC010000016.1 GCA_030916665.1 Verrucomicrobiota bacterium | reverse complement strand
TCGGTCAGGCCGCCCTGATACCAGGACTCGGCGTTCGCGAGGACGAAGAGCATCGCGGCGTTGTCGGCGCCGAGCGGTTTGGTGAGGACGCGCCTGATGGAAGCCACGAAATCATGCGCGGTGACCAAATCGCCGTTGGACCACCGGGCGTTGGCGCGGAGTTGGAAGGTCCAGGTGAGACCGTCGGCGGAGGTATCCCAGCGCTCAGCCACGGCGGGCACGGGCGCACCGGTTACGGGGTGTTCCCCGACGAGGCCCTCGAACAGGGCGCTGGCCACGTTGATCTCGGGCAGTCCCGTGATGAGGTGCGGGTCGAGGCCGGAAAGGTCGGCGGAGAGGCCGCGGTGCAGCACCTGCTCACGAATGCCGCGCTCGACGGCGGTCTCGCGCTTGGCGCATGAGGTGAGAAACGGCCACAAAAAGCACAGAAAGCACAAAATCCCGACGCGTGTCATTCTGATCCCGCGGTCGCGGGAGAAGAATACAGCACGATAAACGCAAGCGGTCATGCTGCTGGATCCTTCGCTGCGCTCAGGATGACGGTATGGGGGATTCACCTTGGATTGAGTCGCGGCGTAAAGCCGCTCCTACGACTTCCGGATCAGCGCCACGGCGTGGGCGGCGATGGCGAGGCCGCGGCCGATGTCGTCGCTACCTTCGTTGGTCGTGGCCTTGAGGCCCACGGCGTCCACGGGCAGGCCGGTGGACGCTGCGAGCGCGGCCTTCATCTCGGCGAGGCGCGGGGCGATTTTCGGTTTCTCCGCGATGAGGGTGGCGTCCACGTTGACCGGGACCCAGCCACGCTCGCGCAGCGCGGAGATGACGCGCTGGAGCAGCACCTGCGAGTCGGCGTTTTTCCACTGCGGGTCGGTGTTGGGGAAAAAATGGCCGATGTCGGGCAGGCCGGCGGCGCCGAGCAGCGCGTCGCAGACGGCGTGCGTGAGAGCGTCGGCGTCGGAGTGTCCGTCGAGGCCGAAGGGGGCGTCGAACTTCACGCCGCCGAGCACGAGCGGCCGCCCCGCGACGGTGCGGTGGATGTCGTAGCCGTGGCCGATGCGAAAATTCATGGGAGGAAGGTCACCACGAAACACACAAAAGACACGAAAAAACCAGACTCAGTGCGGTGCGAACGGGGCGCGCGAGCCGGTGGTCTGCGTGAGCAGGAATTCGAGGTAGGCGAGGTCGGCCGGCGTGGTGAGCTTGGGATTCGGGTGCGGGTTCTCCAGCAGGGCGACCGGGTGCTTGAGCAGCTCGACGGCGGAGGCGTCGTCGGTGACGGCGAGTTTGCGGGCGGCGACCTTGGCGTAGGCCTTGCAGATGAGTTCGCGGGCGAAGACCTGCGGAGTCTCCATCGCCCAGAGGTGTTTGCGGTCGAGCGTGCGCAGGCGGCCTTCGCCGCGGTGGTCCTTGATCGTGTCGGTCACGCGATGGGCGAGGACGACAGCGTGTTCGCGGCGGACAATCTTGTAGAGCCCGACCAGCTGTTCGGCGCGCACCAGCGGGCGGGCGCAGTCGTGGATGAAGACGTGGCTGATGTCGTCGGGCAGCTCGGCGAGGGCGGCAGCGACTGAATCCTGCCGCTCCGCCCCGCCGCGGACGAAGACCGCGGGCGTCGGTGCGTAGGCGGAGAGTCCGACCATCTGGGCTTGGTCGCGGTAGGTGACCACGAAGAAGTCCACGACGCCGCTGCGGACAAAGGTGGCGGCGGAGTGGGCGAACACCGGTTTGCCGCCGAGGGGAGCGAGGATCTTGTCCTCCACCGCGCCGTTCATGCGGCGGCTGCTTCCGGCGGCGAGGAGGATGGCGGCGGTGCGGGACATGATGAAGTTTTGGTTGGAAGTTTAAGTTTAAGCAACAGCCCCAAGCCGGGCGGACTAGGCGCCGTTGAGTTCGGCGAGGATGGCGCGGGCGGCGGCGGCGGGGTCGGCGGCCTTGAGGATGGGGCGGCCGACGACAATGTAACTGGAGCCGGCGCGCGCGGCTTCGGCGGGGGACATCACGCGCTTCTGGTCGTCGCCGCCGGCTTCACCGGAGGGACGGATGCCGGGCGTGACGAGCTGGGTGGAGGCGGGGAGGGTACGGCGGAGCAGCTCGACCTCGAGCGGCGAACAGACGAGGCCGCGCAGGCCGGATTCGGTGGCGAGTTTGCCGAGGCGGGCGACCTGATCGGCGGGCGAGGCGGTCACGCCGGTTTCGTTCAGGCCGGCGGCATCGGTCGAGGTGAGGACGGTCACGCCGAGGAGCAGCAGGTTGGGGTTGGTCTTCTCCTGGGCGGCCTTGGCGAAGCGCATCATCTCGCCGCCGCCGGAGGTGTGCAGCGTGAGCATCTTGATCGGCAGCGGACCAAGCGACTCGACGGCTTTGCCGACGGTGTTGGGGATGTCGTGCAGCTTCAGGTCGAGGAAGATGTCGAAGCCCATGCCGGCGACCTCGCGGACGTAATTCGGCCCGTAGGCGGTGAACATCTGGAGGCCGAGCTTCACCCAGCGGAGCTGGCCGCGCAACTGGCGGAGGATCGGCGCGGCTTCTTCGCGCGTGGGGACATCGAGAGCGAGGATCAGGTCGCAGGGCATTTGGGAGCACCACTAATGGACACTAATGGACACTAATCAAAGAGAGAATTCATCCGGGGTTTTGGGCTAGGATTGGGGCCGGTTAACGTGCATTAACAGGGGAAATTGCATGGGTGTCCCGATTATTAGTCCCGCGAAACTGAATCTTTTCCTGGCCGTGACCGGCCGGCGCGCGGACGGATTTCACGACCTCGTGTCGGTGGCGGCGCCGCTGGA
>JAUPWC010000133.1 GCA_030916665.1 Verrucomicrobiota bacterium | reverse complement strand
TCCAGGCCATCTTCATGGCCAACGCCGGCGGCGCGTGGGACAACGCCAAGAAGATCGTCGAGGTCGAGCTGAAGATGAAGAACACGCCGCTGCACGCCGCCACCGTCGTCGGCGACACCGTGGGCGATCCGTTCAAGGACACCTCGTCCGTCTCGCTCAACCCCGTCATCAAGTTCACCACGCTCTTCGGCCTGCTCGCCGTCGAGATCGCCGTGAAGATGCCCGCCGGCCTCAAGCACGCCATCGGCGGCGCCATCTTCGTCATCGGCCTGGTGTTCGTCTATCGCAGCTTCTACAGCATGCGCATCCCCGTGAACGAAAAGGACGGCGAAGTCGTCGAGCACCAGATGCAGAAGAGCTGATGCTCTCGAATGGAGCCGGGGCGTCCCCGTCCCGGTTTCCGCCCCAACGTGCCGGGCTTTCACCTGCAGGGCGGGGTCTCCGCAACCCCGCCTTTTCCCATGGAGCAAAGGTGCCCTCACCCCGGTATCCATGTTCCGCGCCACCCCAAGCCGCTTGGCGCGAAGCTCTCCGCGCGGTTTTGCTTTGCGCCTCGCCCGCGGTGGCGGTTGATTCCGTGCGAGCCGTTGGGCCACGCGCTCGCTTCATGCAGCTGCCCAACGCTGAACTGGCAACCATTCCTCCGGAGAAGATCACGGAGTATCTCCTGAATCCGACCCACCCGCGCGCCAGCGGCAAAGCCGCCTTCTTCCGACGCTTCGGCTTTTCAAAGCCTCAGGCCGAAGCTTTTGCTGCAGCCTTGCTCACGCACGCCAGAATCAACCCGGTCGCATCGTCCCGGCCGGCGCGTGACGGCCGTGGTGTAAACTACGCGATAGTCGGACCTTTGCCGACGCCGGATGGACGCAATCCGCGTGTCTGCGCGATTTGGTTCGTCGCTGAGAACCAAAAACCCCTCGCTTGGTCACCGCTTATGGCGCATAGTGCAGCCATGCTGAAGGAACACGACAGTGTCGTCCTGACCACCGATGTCGCCGAGGACGGCCTCAAGGCCGGTGATGTCGGCGTGATCGTTCTGGTTCATCAGGATGGCAAGGCATTCGAAGTGGAATTCATGACTCTCGCCGGTGAAACCATCGCCGTTACGAGCCTGTCCGCCGCCCAAGTCCGCCCCGTTGGCAAGCAGGACATCACCCACGTCCGCACCCTTAGCGTCGCCTGAGATTCGCAGCCGCGCTCACTCCCGCGTCAGAGCGAAGCTCCCTGAGCGGTTCTCATGGGAAACAGCCCTGGAGCCGGGGTGTCCCGTCCCGGTTTCCAACCCAACATGCCACACTCCTTCACTTTCGTGTGTTGGGTGTGTTTCGTGGTGACCCATCTCCGGCCTTTGCCACGCTTCGCGGTTAAAATGCCTTGATCAATTCTCCGGCCGGATCGATCCGATCATCGCGTGCCGAAGAAGAAGCCCGCCCCCAAGGTGGACCGCGTTGACCCCAACGTGGTTCTCGCCGAAAGCTCTGCGACGAAGTCGCATCCTCGTCCTTCTGTAGGGCGGGGTCTCCGAACCCCGCCAAGGCCGGCTAAATCCGCGTCTGCCGCCTACCCCGACTACGACGCCCAGTTCCGCCCCGAAGACGCCATCGTCGCCGAAGGCCCCGAGGTTCTCCAGCCCTCAAAACTCGCCTACCGCGACGACGCCCGCGGCCTCTGGCTCTACCATGGCGACTGCCTGGAGGTGATGGACACCCTTCTCGCCAAGCATCCCGGCGGCGTGTTCGACATGATTTTCGCCGACCCGCCCTACTTCCTCTCCAACGGCGGCATCACCTGCCAGAACGGCAAGATGGTGAAGGTGGACAAGGGCGACTGGGACAAATCCAAAGGCCCCGAAGAAAACCACCATTTCAACACCCAGTGGCTCCGCCGCTGCCAGGCTCTCCTCAAGCCCAACGGCACGCTCTGGGTCAGCGGCACCCACCATGTCATTTTCTCTGTCGGCTACGCCATGCAGCAGCTCGGCATGAAGCTGCTGAACCAGGTCACCTGGCAGAAACCCAATCCCCCGCCCAACCTCGCCTGCCGCTACTTCACCCACTCCACCGAGACGATCCTCTGGGCCGCGAAGAACGAGAAGAGCCGGCACCGCTTCAACTACGCGGACATGAAGCGCGCCAACGGCGACAAGCAGATGAAGGACGTGTGGACCTTCACCGCGCCCAAACCCGACGAGAAACGCCTCGGCAAGCACCCGACGCAGAAGCCCGTCGCCCTCCTCGAACGCATCGTCCTCTCCGCCACCAATCCCGGCGATTTCGTCCTCGACCCCTTCATGGGCAGTGGGACGACAGCCTTGGTCTGCGCGCTGCTGGCCCGGACCTGCGTCGGCATCGAGCGTGATTCCGTTTACCTCGACCTGAGCCTGCGCCGGCTGGAAAGCGCGCACTTCAACCTCGCGGTTCGCCTCCATGTCTTCGTCGAAACCCAAAATGATCTTGATCTGATTTCAGATCGGATCGATCCGATCCCGGCGATGTCCACCGAGGGCGCGCCCAAGACCGACTGCATTTTCCACGAATCGAAGTTCGTGTTCCTCTCCTGCGCCCATGTCAGCCAGGCGAGCGTGGTCCACACCACGGTGGACGTCACCCTACAGGAAGCCTGGGCGCACGCGCCCGATGGCAAAAAGCGCCAGACCACCCACATCGTCCGCTGCGAGACGGAGATTCTGCGCCTGAAATCCAGTTGATGCTCCAGATCTGCACTGATCTAGTCGCGGCACATGGACCTGCGGCTCCCGACGCATTTCGGCCAAGGCTACAAAAATCCTTCGCAGCTGGCGCGTCGCATAACTGAGCCGTGGGGAAAGGATAATCTTTACTGCTGCGCTTGTCGCAGTGATCGACTCGACGCTCAGGCGAACAACGCCCAGGTGAGTGACTTTCTCTGCCCGGAATGCGCCGAGCGTTACCAGCTCAAGAGCCAGAGCAAGAAGCTCGGCGGCAGGATTCTCGGGTCAAACTACCAGAAGATGCTCGAGGCCATCCTGGACAACCGCTCGCCCAACTTCTTTTTGCTGCATTACCAGCTGCCCGAATGGGTGGTGAGAAACCTCTCGGTCATCCCCCGCTTCGCCATTTCGCCTTCGGTCATCATCAAACGGAAACCTCTTTCAGACACAGCCGCACGGAAGCATTGGACCGGCTACGTGCTCAACGTGGCGCTGATTCCCGATTCCGCCAAGATCCCGCTTATCATCGACGGGACAGAACGGCCTAGTCGTGAAGTCCGCGAAAAATTCGCCCGCATCGCGAAAATCCAGACCCTCAAGCCCGAACAGCGCGGTTGGACTCTCGATGTGCTTCGCTGCGTGGAATCGCTGCCGAATCCATTTTTCAAAAACGACGACATCTATGCCTTCGAGCCTGAGCTGGCCCGCCTCTACCCTGACAACCGGCACATCCAGCCCAAGATTCGGCAGCAACTCCAAGTCCTGCGTGACCGCGGCCTGCTGCGACAGCCTTCCCGCGGCGTCTGGGAGCGGGTGTGAAGCAGCGCCGCGCGCTCAGCGTTTTGCTTTCAGCCGTTTGATGCCGGTATGAAACCCCAGCTCCTTGCGCGGTGGCTCCGGCGGAGGCGTCAGCAACGGCCGGAGTTTGCCCCACAGGGCCCGGAGCGCGGCGTCGTGCTCGAGCAAGGTCTTGTCGATCTCGGAGAGGCGCCGGAGCACCGCTTGGTTGGTGGTCAGTGCTTCCCGCATCTGCACGAAAGCCCGGACGACGTAGAGGCTCATCTGCACCGCGCGCGGGCTGTTCAGCACCGTCGCCGCCATCAGGCAGCCATGCTCGGTGAAAGCCCAAGGCCGATAGTTCGCCCCGCGTTTTGAACTCATCACAAATCGTGATGAGTTTGTGCTATCTTCCTCGTTATCAGACTGATTCGCACTCGTTGTCGCTAATTGCGATTTCAAGCCGACGAACTCTTCCCGTGTAAGCTGAAATCGAAAATCCTCCGGAAATTTCTCCGCGTTGCGCTTCACCGCTTGGTTGAAACGAATGGTCTGCACGCCGTAAAGTTTCGCCAGTTCAGTATCAAAGATCACGCGCTGGCCGCGGATGGCGAAAATGCGGCCGGCCAGGGGATCGGCATCAGGGGAGGACATGGGACGACATTGGATTCTGGTTTCACCGCGGAGACGGTCCGCCTCCGTGCAAGACGTCGGCGGGACAAGCGGCATGCGTCGGCCCGTCCCGAAACAAGCCAGTCCACCCATCGACGCCAAGAGCAAACCCGCCACGGTGAATCGCCAGCCGCACCGGTGATGCCTCGCGCGTTTCGTGTCATTTGCGGGCCTTCTGGTGGCCGAGGGCGGTTTGATCGGCGGGTGAAGGCTTGTGCGGCGGGGAGAAGGCGGTTATCTTCCCGGGATTCCCCGAACGTCATGAAAACCCGCCTCCTCTTCCTCGCCGCACTCGCGTTCACGCTGCTCGGTCTCACCGCCTGCACCTACGACTTCCCGCTCACAACGAAGCCGACCCATCCGATTGACCCGCGCCTCCTCGGCGACTGGGTGTCCTACGACCCCGACGACCAGCAGGTGCGGCCGCTGCACGTGCGCCGCCTCGACGATGCCACCTACATCATCGCCTTCGACGGCGACCTCTACCGCGTCAGCCATTCCGACCTCGCTGGCACCGCATTCGTCAGCGTCCAGAACCTGCAGGCCGGCGACGACTACGGGAAATTTGCCTACTGCACCTGGACGCTCTCGACCGACGGCCGGCAGCTCGCCGTGCAGACCGTCCAGTCGCGGGTCGTCTCCGGCGACCTCAAGGACGCCGCCGCCGCGCAGCAGCTCATCAGCGCCAACCTCGCCAACCCCGCGCTCCTCGGCGACCCCGTCGTCTTCACACCGAAGAAACGCTGAGGCCATTGCGACCGGGCGCGAAGCCTGCGCGGAGCACCGGCTCCACCTTCCGGAGCCGCCGCAATTTTTCTGATGCCGCGCATCAGGTTTATCGACTAACGCGAACGCGGGGGCCGCGGGTAGAGTCGCGGCATGAACTCCACCCAACCTGCCCACCGTTCCGTCCACCGACTGTTCACTGCCGTGATCGCCGCCTCGCTCGTCCTCAGCCTCACCGGCTGCGCCGGCTTCTGGGGCCAGCGTCGCCACCACGAGGCCAGCAGCGTCGTCCAGTTCCTTTACCCCGACAAGGCCCTGCCCTTCGTGCAGCCGGAAATCCCCACGCTGCGCCTGCCGCTGCGCGTGGGCGTGGCCTTCGTGCCCGCGGGCACGCGCGGCTTCGGTCCCATCGAGGCCGGTTTCACGGAACAACAGAAGACCGAGCTCATGCGCCAGGTCGCCGGCCAGTTCAAGGCCCTGCCTTTCGTGCAATCCATCGAGATCATCCCCGCCACCTACCTGCGCCCGGGCGGCGGATTTGAAAACCTCGACCAGCTCCGCGCCATGCTCGGCATCGATGTCATCGCCCTCATCGCCTACGACCAGGCCCAGACCTCCACCGACACCGAGGCCAGCCTCGCCTACTGGACCATCGTCGGCGCCTACGTCGTGCCGGCGCAGTCCCAGGCCACGCACACGCTGATGGAAGCCGTGGTCTATGACATCTCCAGCCGCAGCCTGCTTTTCCGCGCGCCCGGCACGAGCACCGTCAAGGGTCACGCCACGCTCCTCCGCAACAGCTCGGAGCTGCGCAAGGACTCGGCCCGGAGCTTCGAGGAATCAGCGGCCCAGATGACCGCCAACCTCGCGCAGGAGCTGGAGCTCTTCAAGGTCCGCGCCCGCGAGGAACCCCACACCGTGAAAATCGAGCACAAGCCCGGCTACACCGGCGGCGGCTCGCTCGATGCCGCCTTTGCCCTCCTGCTCCTCACCCTGCTCGGCACCGCCGCCGTCCGCGCCCTGCGCCAATCCCGCTGATCCCCTCCCCGCCCATCCCTCCGATGAAATTCCTGACCACCCTCGCCTGTTTGTTCGCCCTGGCCCTCGGTGCTTCGGCCGCCTCGCTCGAAGCCAACCTCGTCAGCGAAGCCCTGATCGTCACCAAAGCCGAACTGCGCCGCCACCTGTCCGCCCCCGAGGATGATGCCTGGCGGCCCGCCACCTACACCGACCTCGAAGCCTCCCGAGGCCCCGGCCAACCCGACTATCTGGTCGTGCGGTTCAAGCAAAAGGTCCTCGGCCACTACTCCGGCGAAGCCGAGGCCCGGATCAACGGCGCCCCACACGGCAACAAGCTGAACGTGATGCTCCACTTCAACAAGGGCTGGGTGGAATACTTCGTCCCGCTCGACGGCCTGATCTATGGCGGTTTCGGAAAGCCCGGCGGTCCCACCGTCACCGTCGTCTGGAACAGCCTGCACGCGAAATGAAATCCCTCGGCGTTCCCCTGCTGCTGTTCGCCCTGCCGGCGATGCTCGAAGCTTTCGCCCCGGCCCGGCACGCCCAAATGCTGCTCGTCCGCGACGCCTTGGCTGACGGCGAGGTCTGGCGCCTATGGACGGGTCATTGGGTGCATTTCTCCCCTTCGCACCGTCTCTGGAATCTCGCCGTGCTCCTCGGCACCGGCGCCTGGCTGGAACGCGTGCGCCCCGGCCTGCTGCTGCGCCACACCTTGTTCGCCGCCCCGTTCATCAGCCTCGCGATCCTCGCCACCGAGCCCGGCCTGCAAACCTACGGCGGTCTCTCCGGTCTCGCCACCAGCGTCGTCGTGCTGCTCGGTCTGCAGCAGCTGCGCACCCCGGGGGCAGCGCGTTGGCTCTGGGCCGGCCTGCTCGCCTTGGTCGCCGCCAAGATCACGACCGAAGCTTGGTTCGGGGGTGCCTCTCTCAGCCGCTACGAAACGGCCGGCGTGCGCACGGCCTGGAGCGCCCATGCCGCCGGCGCGGTGGCGGCGGCGGTTCACCAGGGTTTAAGCCGGTTGGGTGGAGGCGGAAGCACTGCCCGGAAATAGCACCGCCGGGACCCGTGACGGGTTCCCGGCGGCAAGGTTCCGGCTGTTACCCCTAACAGCCGAATGGGACACACAAACTACAGCTAACGGCCCACTACATCGGCACGTTTCGCCGTGCCGCCACCTTTTTTATCCTTCGCGCAAAATTGTAACAGAAAGTGCCGCAATCTCGCGGAGGACATGGAAAACAAGCCACCGGGGCGAGGGCGCCCGGCTCCAGTTCAGAGACAGCCATCTTCCGTGTATTCCGTGTGTTCGGTGGGCCAATCGCTCACCCGTGGCGGCCCTTGAAGGTCAGCTCGGCGACGCCGCTCTTGTCGAGGCCACCGAGGCCCAGCGCAACCATGCGGTCGAACTGTGCCTTGGTCGCCTCGGCGAGCGGCAGCTTCAGGCCGACATCGCGGCCGAGCTGGGCGGCAATACCCGAGTCCTTCGCCGCGTGCGCGCCGGAGAAATAGCAGTCGTGGGCGCGGTTCTGCATGTCCTCGCCATCGGTCTTGAGCACTTGCGAATTGGCGCCGGTCTGGGCGAACACCTCCCGCAGCATGTCGAGGTTGAGCCCGAGCGCGGCGCCCAGCCCCAGGCCCTCGGCGAGGCCGGCGGTGTTGATGTTCATCACCATGTTCACGAGCGCCTTCACCTGCGCCGCCTGCCCGGCCGTGCCGATGTAGCGCAGCGCCGTGCTGAGTTTTTCCAACACCGGTTTGACCTTTTCAAACGCCGCCCGGTCACCGCCGCACATCAGGTAAAGCGTGCCGTTGCGCGCCTGCGGGATCGACGACGCCATGCAGCCCTCGAGCGACACCGCGCCCGCGGCTTTGGCCCGGCGCTCGACCTCGACGTGCGTGGCCGGCGTGATCGTGGCGCAGTTCACGAAGGTCCGGCCCTGCGCGCCGGCCAGCAGCGAGTCACCGGACTCGGCGAAGACCGCCAGCTGCGCCGCATCGTCGGTGACGACCGTGAAGATCAGGTCGGCCGCGGCCGTGACGTCGGCCAGCTTCGTGGCGTGCTGTGCCCCGAGTTCCGTCGCGAGCGCGGCGGCACCGGCGGTGTTCACGTCGTAAACCGCCGTGACGGCGTAGCCGACATCCTTGAGGCGGCGGGCCATGTTGGCCCCCATGCGACCGACTCCGACAAAGGCGATTCTGGGATTCATAGAGCAGAAAGGGTAAGCCACGCATTGCGCGGATGGCCACGGATATTTCGCGGAAAGCCGGCTCTCCCGGTAATTTTTATCGGTGAATATTCATTTGCAGCCACGCCTTCGCGTAGCGGCGGCCGAGATCGCGGAAGCCCGGCGACTCGAAGTGCAACACCTCCGGCGCCTCGGGCCGTCCCGGCAGGCCTTCCGACGAAACCAGCGCGCAACGCGGCACCCGCGCGGGCAGACTGCGGATGGCGGCGTTGACCGGGCCTTCGTTGGGACAAAAGCGTCCGATCTCGCCGACGATCACGGGCACATCCGGGGCACCGAAGTCGGCGCGGAGCTGCGCGATGTACTTTGCGAAACGGTCGGCGTAGGTCGCCGCTTTGTCCGGCTCGCGGTCAGATTCGCCCTGATGCCAGAGAATGCCGGCGAGCCGGCCGCGCTTGAGCGCCTCGCGGGCCCGGGCGACGGCGTTCACATAGTGCGGCTGACCCGGCACCCACTCGTCAAGCGCGCGGCCACCGAAGGCCGCGGGGACGAGGCCGATGACCGCGCCGGGAGCGGCCTCGGCGATGACGGTGCCGAAGGTCTTGCCGAGGCCCGTGCCCGTGCGCTCGGGCTTGTCGAAATGCAGCGGGTCCACGGCCGGCACCCACGTGAGTTCCTTGTTCAGCACGAGCACGCGCGGATGCGGCGCCTTGTCCTCCGTCTCAACCTTGCCGCGCCCGGCCATGTTGGACTGCCCGATGAGCAGGAAGATTTTCATGTTTTCAGGCGGAGTCTGGGCGGAAGCGGTGAACGCGGCCATGAGCAACAGGCACGCCAGCAGGGCGCGCAGGGGGTGGCGGGGCATGGCCTCAGCCTGCGCAGGTCCAGCCCGCGTGCAAGTCGGGCGACCCACCCGCTGGTCACTGGACATCAACGGGTGCGCGGCCTAGCTTCCGCCGCATGAAAATTCCCCGCGTGCTGGCCGTTCTGTTCCTGCTCCCCGTCGCCCTGTTGGCCGGCGATCCCACCTTCGACACCTGGGTGGACGATTTCTCCGCCGAATGGATGCGAGCCGACCCAATGGCCGCGACCGAGGCCCAGTATTTCAGCGGCGCGGAGCAGGACGCCCTCGACCGTCGGCTCACGCCCTACTCCGCCGCCGCGCGGGCCGCCCAGGTCGCCTGCGCACGAGCCGGCTTGAAGCGTATCGCCGGATTCGATCGCAGGCAGCTCGACGCCATCCAGCGCGTTTCGGCCGACATGCTCGCGTGGCAGCTCGACACCGTCGTCCGCCGGGATGCCTTCACGGACCAGGTGTTTGTGTTCAACCAGTTCGACGGCGTGCAGCGCGAGCTGGTGGATGGCTTGAGCCAGACCCACCCCATCCGCAACCGCCGTGACATCGAAAACTACCTCGCCCGGCTCGGCCAGGTCGCCGGCTACATGGACGGGGCGCGGGCCCAGGCCCAGGACCGTGGCGCCCGCGGTTTCCTGCCCCCGAAATTCATCCTCACCGCCACGCTCGCGCAGTTCGACCGCTTCCTGGAAGGCGGAGCGGAGAAGAACATCCTCGTGACCTCGCTCGACGAACGCGCCGGCCTGCTCAAGGAGCTGCCCGCCGCGGACCGCGCGGCCTTCGTCGCGACCGCCACGGGCATCGTGCGCGACGCCGTGCTGCCCGCCTTTGCGCAGGTCCACGCCCTCCTCAACTCCCAGCTGGCCACCGCCACCGAAGACGCCGGCCTCTGGCGCCTGCCCGGTGGCCGGGAAGCCTACGTCACCGCGCTCCGGCATTACACCACCACCGACCTGTCTCCGGAGAAAATCCACGAGATCGGCCTGGCCGAGGTGGCCCGCATCGAGGCGAAGATGGAAGGCCTGTTCGTTTCGCTCGGCTACAAGGAAGGCTCGATCAAGGAGCGCTACGACCGGCTGAACCAGGACCTTCAGCCCCCCGCCGACCCCGACCCGCGCCCCGCCCTGCTCGCCCGCCACGAGGAAATCCTCGCCGACGCCGTGCAGCGCTCGGAGTCGCTCTTCGATCTGCGCCCCGCCGCGCCCTGCGTCGTCCGGCGCATTCCGCCGTTCTCCGAGAGCAACTCCGCCAACCACTACACCACGCCGGCCAAGGACGGCACCCGCCCCGGCACCTTTTGGGCAAACCTCGCCGGCCCGGTCTATCGCATCCCCTACATGCGCACCCTTACCTACCACGAGGGCATCCCCGGCCACCACTTCCAGATCGCGCTCCAACAGGAGCAGGCCGAGCTCCCGCGCTTCCGGCGCGACCGCATCTTCGGCTTCATCTCCGCCCACGGCGAAGGCTGGGCGCTCTACTCCGAACAGCTCGCCGCGGAGAACAACTGGTATGAAGGCGACCCCGTGGGCCTGATCGGCCAGCTGGAGGCAGAACTCTTCCGCGCCCGCCGGCTGGTCGTGGACACCGGACTGCACACCATGAAGTGGACCCGCCAGCAGGCCATCGACTACGGCATCCTGCCGCGCGAAGTGGACCGCTACGTCGCCGCCCCGGGCCAGGCCTGCTCCTACAAGATCGGCATGATCCGCATCCTCGAGCTGCGCGAAAAGGCCCGGCAGGCGCTCGGCGACCGTTTCGTCCTGAAGGAATTTCACAACGCCGTGCTTCGCGCCGGCACCGTGCCGCTCGCCGTGCTCGAAACCGTCATCGACGACCACATCGCCGCCCGGCAGGGCCGGCACGTTGCGCGCTACTAATCGCACGCAGCAACCCGCCTTTCCCGTTGCGAAAACCCCCGACCAGCGCACGGTGCGCCCCTTCCCCTCTTCCATGCACACCCCCGCCCGTGTTCTCCTCACCCTCGCCGCCTGCGGCCTGACCGCCACCCTCGCCGCCCAGCCCGCCCCGCGCAAGGACGTCGCCAAGATCTACCAGGAAATCTGCGCCAACTGCCACGGCGCCCAGCTCGAGGGCGGCCAGGCCCCCTCGATGCTCGACGACCAGTGGGCCAGCGGCAGCGGCACCGATGCGGACCTCGCCCGGGTAATCAGCGACGGCGTGCTGGAGAAGGGCATGCCTGCCTTCCACTCGCTGATGAGCGACGCCGATGTCCGCGCGATGGTCATCTTCATCCGCGAACAGCGGGCGCGCTACCAGCGCAGCCGCAAAACCCAGGAGGTCCCGGGCGGCGTCATCGCCACCGCCGAGCACCGTTACCGCATCGAGACCGTCGCCGAGGGTCTGTCCACCCCGTGGAGCATCGCCTTCCTGCCCGACGGTCGCACGCTCGTGACCGAGAAACCGGGCCGGCTCCGCGTCATCGCCGGCGGCAAGCTCCAGAGCGCCGCCATCACCGGCACCCCCGCGGTGCGCGACGCCGGCCAGGGCGGCCTGCTCGAGGTCGCCGCGCATCCCGACTACGCAAAGAACGGCTGGATCTACCTCGCCTACTCCGACCCCGCGAAGGACAAGGACGGCAAGGATGTCAGCCTCACCAAGCTCGTGCGCGGCCGCCTCAAGGACGGCGCTTGGGTCGATGAGGAAAAAATCTGGCAGGCCCCGCTGGAGCTCTACCGGCCCGGCGGCGGCGTGCATTACGGCTGCCGCATCGCCTTCGACGGCGCCGGCTACGTGTATTTCTCGCACGGCGAACGCGGCCGCCAGCAGGACGCGCAGGACCTCGCGCGCCCCAACGGCAAAATTCACCGCATCCACGACGACGGCCGCATCCCGGCCGACAACCCCTAC
This sequence comes from Verrucomicrobiota bacterium, assembly GCA_030916665.1. GTDB lineage: Bacteria > Verrucomicrobiota > Verrucomicrobiia > Opitutales > Opitutaceae > Lacunisphaera. The sequence goes on along the minus strand of JAUPWC010000133.1, from coordinate 257 downwards.
GTCAACACGCCCGGCGCGTTTCCCTCGATCTGGACCTACGGCAACCGCAACCCGCAGGGCCTCGACTTCGACCCGCGCACCGGCCTGCTCTGGGAAACCGAGCACGGCCCGCGCGGCGGAGACGAACTCAACCTCATCCGCCCCGGAATCAATTACGGTTGGCCTGTCATCACCTACGGCATGAACTACGACGGCTCGCCCATCACCGGAGAAACCGCGCGCGAGGGCATGGAGCAGCCCGTCACCTACTGGGTGCC
>JAUPWC010000132.1 GCA_030916665.1 Verrucomicrobiota bacterium | reverse complement strand
GCTCCACCGCGGTTTCACCAAGCAGGTGGCCGCGCTAGAGCCGCAGGCGAAAGCGTGGTGCGAACGGGACCACGTTGTCGCTCCGCTCCACCGCGGCTACAATTCAACCCGGATTCCGGTTTTTCGCCGCCTCGGCGTAGCCCTGCCCGGGAGCGCAGAGGCAGAATTGGCGAGCGCATCGGAAAGTCCCGCTGCTCCCGCAGCGTACACCGGTGATCGCGGAATTCGGGTTCAAACTAAATTGCCCTCACACCGACTCCCACGCCTTGGTGGCGACGGGGTCGCGGCCTTCGTCGAACTCGATGTGGTCCACGAGGGTCTCGATGGGTTTGCCGGTGAGGCCGGCGTCCTTGATGCGTTGCGGCAGGACGGCCGAGCGCTCGTCGCGCCAGCCGAGTTTCACGATGAAGCGGTTCCACAGGTGGCACTCCTCGTCGGTGCGCGGCGTGCCGCGGGCGTGGGCCCAGGCGAGGATTTCCTCGTCGGTGCCGCCGGCCAGCGTGCGCTCGCGCAGGTCGGCGTGGCGGATGCCGAGGAAACGGCAGCAGCGTCCGTCGAGGACGTAGGTCTGGCCGTCGCCGAGGTTGGCGTGGTATTCGGCCGGAAGTTGTCCCGCCGCGTGGAGACGGATCTTGTCGAGCATGCGGCCGAAATAAACAAAACGGCCGACCTTGGCGTAGCAGCTGCGCAAACCGGGGACGTGGGGCATGGTGCGGTTACCTTCGCTGAAATGATAGCCGATGCGAACGGAATGTCCGTCGCCTCCGGCACAGGGCCCGCCGTGGCCGATTGGCACAGCGGGCCGGCCGCTCGGGCGGGTGTGGTATGCGTGCGAACGGGCGCGCAAGGGACACAGAATACCGTAGCTGCGCTTGAGCCGCAGGCGAAAGCGTGGTGCGAACGGGACCACGTTGTCGCTCCGCTCCAACCGTTGCTACAGGATTGCCGAGACGCTTCAGCGTCCTGCGCCGGCCAGCGCGGGCTGGGAGACGCGGTGGATCTTCAGGCGGCGGATGCCGCCGGGCGTGGGCCAGTCCACGATGCTGCCTTCGCGGAAGCCGAGCAGGGCCGTGCCGACCGGCGCAAGGATCGAGAGGCGTCCGGTGGCGACGTCGGCCTGGTCGGGGAAGGTGAGCGTGTATTCCTCAATCTCGCCGGTGTAGAGATCTTCGAAGCGCACCAGCGACCCCATGGTGACGGTGTCGGGCGGCAGGGCGGCGGAACGGTCGGTCCCGCCGATTGCCGGGTGAGGCTACTTTTTCCCGGCGTCGAATTTCTCGGCGGGACGCGGATCGTTTTAGTAGTCGAGGAACTTGAGTTCGCCGAGCTTCACCTGGCCTTCGCGGATGCGGTCCGCGTCGAGAAACACCGGCGAATCCGCGGGGCGGCCGATCGCGGGACCGGCGGCGGCGACCATCACCGGCAGCGCGGCGGACATGGATTTGCCGTTCGCGGGGAGACCGATGCGGGTCTGCCAATAGACGACGGGCTCGGCGCTTTTGGCCGACTTGAACTCGAAGGCCGTGACGATGATCCCGTAGATCGGGTTTTGCGAATCCTGCAGGATGGTGTCGATGGCGTTGGACCGCATGCCGCGGCGCCACACCTCGGGGCCGAGCATGTTGGGATTGGTCGGGGCGGCGATGTCCTTGCTCGGATCGTAGCCGAGGAACCAGAGCAGGTCCTCGCTGCCGGGCTTGATGTAGCCCCACTGCAGCACGAGGAACAGTTCCGGCTCGGGCGCGCCGGGCCGGGCGCCGAGATAGCCCTGCTTGGCCAGGATCTCGGCGACGAAAAGACTCAGCTGTTTGATGTCGGGTTCGCGGTCGCCCGGAATCGAGCCAAGGATGCTGCCCAGCGACATGCCCTTGAAGTAAACGGGCTGCTGCGGGGTCGGCGGTGTGAGCGCCTTGCCCGCCTTGGTCATGTCGGTGGCGACGATCACGTCGCCCCAGGTGTTCTTGAACAGGCGGAAGTCCGCGCCGCGCGCGGCGGGCGGAAGAACCGCGAGAATCGGCAGAACCAGCAGGAAGACGGAACGCAGCGGACGCATGCAACACGGGTAACCGAACGCCGTCCCGCGTCAACCGGCCGGAAGGCATACTGTCACTGGGACGCGAGCCGGGCGCGACCGCTGGCGCGCGCTGGGCTCAGGCCTGGACGTGGAATTTGGCGTGCGCGAGCAGCTTGAGCCGGTGGACGGCCAGGCTGAGGTCGGCGAAGGCGGCGAGCGTGTCGGCGTCGGCGGGCTTTTCCTCCATGCGGCACTGCATGCGGAAGAAGCGTTCGCCGAGGGAACGGTGTTCGTCGTGGTCGCCCAGCGCGCGCAGGAGGCGGCGCACGCGGTCGGCCTGACGCCGGGCGTTGGTCACGACGCGCATCGCGGTGGCGGGTTTGCGACTGCCGGACTGCAGGCTCTGGTAAACCTTGCATTCGTAGGTGCGGCACTGTTTCGGCCGGTGGGCGTAAACACGGCAGGTGCAGTCCGGGCAGAGGGCGGAGCACGGCTGCGGGAAGCGGGCGACGGGCTCCTTGCCGCGGGACACGGTCACGGGCAGGCCGAGGGACTTCAGGTGCTTGGCCTCGTCGGCGGCTTCGAGGCGCACGTTGTCGAAGAGCGTGCCGTCGCAGCACAGCCCGCAGGCAAGGCAGAGTTTTTCACCGGGAGTCACTCTCCCACCATCCGGGAGGAGAGGGGCCAAGGGCAAGCCCGGGTGTGTTGGCGGCCTCTTGGGCGGGCTACTCTTCGTCGTCGCGCACCGCGCCGCAGGAGCCCCGCGCGTGCAGGCAGGCGGGGCAAAGGACTTCGTCGCCGACGGCTTGGGCCTCGGGCCGGCCGCACTGGCGGCAGACGGCTTCGCGGTCGGGCCGGGGCTTCTGGCTGCTGCCCCGGTTCTCCTCGGGTGAGGGCGTCATTTCGCGGCCTTCAGGCGCCAGGCGCTTTCGAGCCGCTGGCGGGCGAGGGTGCGGAGTTGGGTCAGGCTGACGGCCATGGAGGTGTGTTAACCGCGCCACGCCGCGAATCGACACTTTTGATGGACCGGCGTGTTCCTTGACCCGAGGTCTCCCGGCGACATCCTTGCCGAAAACAATACCCATCATGATGACTTCACGCAGACGATTTCTGGGACAGCTGGCGGCGGGAACGGCGGGGCTGACGTTGGGGGCGCGCTCGTGGGCGACGTCCCTTGCGGCGAAGAAAAAGGACAAGCTGGGTGTCGCGCTCGTCGGGCTCGGCTACTACAGCACCGACCTGCTCGCGCCGGCGCTGCAGCTCACGGAGCATTGCCACCTCGCGGGCGTGGTCTCCGGCACACCGGCCAAGCTGAAGACCTGGCAGGAGAAGCACCGCCTGCCAGACGCCGCGCTCTACGACTACGCGAATTTCGACACCATCGCCAACAACCCCGCCATCGACGTGGTCTATGTCGTGCTCCCGCCGTCGATGCACGCGGAGTTCACGATCCGCGCCGCGAAGGCCGGCAAGCACGTGTGGTGCGAGAAGCCGATGGCGCCGTCGGTGAAGGAGTGCGAGGCGATGATCAAGGCCTGCAAGGACAACGGCGTGACGCTTTCGATCGGCTACCGCCTGCACCACGAGCCGAACACGCGGAAAATCATGCAGCTCCGCCGCGAGCTGAAATACGGCGCGCCGGTGCGGGCCACGGCCGAGGCCGGTTATTTCGATCCGCGGAAGGACCACTGGAAGCAGAAGAAGGCGATGGGCGGCGGCGTGATGGGCGACATGGGCGTGTATCCGCTCAACGCCCTCCGCTACGGCACGGGCCTCGAGCCCATCGCGGTCACGGCGAAAGCATCCACGACGCGCCCGGAGATCTACCACGAGGTGGAGGAGATGATGGCCTTCGAACTGGAATTCCCCGGCGGCGTGACCGGCAAGGGCGAGGCGAGCTTTGGCAAGCGCATGAACGCGCTGCGCGTGGACTGCGCGCAGGGTTGGTATGAGCTCGTGCCGTTCCAGAACTACAGCGGGGTCAAGGGCCGCACCAGCGACGGCCTCGCGCTCGACGCCGTCGTCCCCAACCAACAGGCCCGGCAGATGGACGACGACGCGTTGGCCATCATGAACGGCACGCCCTTGCTCGCGCCCGGTGAGGAAGGCCTCAAGGACACGATTGTGGTCGAGGCGATTTACCGCGCCGCGGCGTCGGGGAAGAAGGAGAGGGTGTAGGCAGAAACTTGAGACCTGAGGGTGTGAAACCTGAGGATGCAAATCCTCACACCATCACACCCTCCGTCCTCACACCTTCGCCTTTGCGATCGCGGCCTTGTTCTTCGCGATGTCGATCTTGTCCATTTCCATCATGGCGGCGAAGGCGCGCTGGGCGGTTTCGCCGCCGGCGGCCATGGCGTCGGTCAGCACGCGCGGGGTGATCTGCCAGTTGAGGCCCCACTTGTCCTTGCACCAGCCGCAGTAGCTCGGTTGGCCGCCATTCTTGATGATCTTGTTCCAGTAACGGTCGGTCTCTTCCTGGGTGTCGGTGGCGACCTGGAAGGAGAAGGCCTCGCTGTGGCGGAAGGCCGGGCCGCCGTTGAGGCCGAGGCAGGGGATGCCGGCCACGGTGAACTCCACCGTCAGCACGTCGCCCGCGCGGCCGCTGGGGTAGTTGGCCGGGGCGCGCAGGATGGCGCCGACGGCGCTGTCGGGGAAGGTGCGGGCGTAGAACTGCGCGGCGTCGAGCGCGG
>JAUPWC010000131.1 GCA_030916665.1 Verrucomicrobiota bacterium | reverse complement strand
GCGCCAAGCCCCAGGCGGCGGCGAACCTGATCGCCAACAACCTGCTCGGGGAACTGGGTGCGGCGCAGATCGAGCTTTCGGCCAGCAAGGTCCGGCCCGCGCACATCGCGTCACTCGTGAAGCTGACCGAGAGCGGCGTCATTTCCAGCAGCATCGCCAAAGAGGTCTTCGTCGCGATGTTCCACTCCGGCGAGCTGCCGGAGGTCATCGTCGAGAAGCAGGGCCTCAAGCAGTCGAGCGATACCGGTGAGTTGGAAAAATGGGTGGCCGACGCCATCGCTGCCGACCCCAAGGCCGTGGCCCAGTTCAAGGCCGGCAACGAGAAGGCCCTCAACGCGCTCAAGGGCGCCGTGATGAAAGCCTCCAAGGGCAAGGCCAACCCGCAGCTCGTGGACCAGATCGTCCGCCAGCAGCTGGGTGCCTGAGCCGCTTACGTCGCGAAGCGCTGGAGGAAGGCCCGCACGTCGTCGGGGACTTCGCGGGAGAGGTTGGGCAGGATCCAGCGGAAGAGCTGGCGGATCTCGTCGTTGAGTCCGCCGCTGGTGTCGAACACCGGGTTGCTCAGCTTGCCCTTGTGCGAGTCGGTGCTCTCGCGCACATAGGCTTCAAGCAGGCCGAGCTTCGCGTCGGCGCGGCAGAAGTAGTCGTTCGTCTCAAACTCGAAGCTGTGCAGCGGCGTGCCGAATGATTTGTCCAGCCACACGGTCAGCGCCGAGTGCTCCTCGCCGCGGAAGACCTGCTTGATGAACTGCGGCTCGTTCTGCACCACGCGCTCGGGCGGCACGGCCTTTAGCGACTGGCCGATGGCGACGGGGTGGAGGAGCTGGTGGAAGGTCTTTTGCTCGAGGAAATCGCCGAATTGCAGGCTCAGGCCGCAACGCTGCCCGCGGTCCGCCGCCCGCATCTGGGCCACGCGCGCGGCGAGCGTGAGCTGGAAGTCCGCCAGCAGCAGTCGCACTTTCACGCTCCCGCCTTCCGTCAGGCCGGCGTGCGGCGTGGGGAGGAGAAGGCCCACGCCGTTGCCCGAAATGTTTTCCACCCGGGCGCCAGTCTCGATGGTGCCGTCGATCAGCCGCGCCTGCAGCGGAAACGCCGCGCCCGGCGCGTAGCGCTGGTTGAGACGCAGGTCGGCCAGCTGCTCGACCTTGGCTTTCTCAAAGTTGAAGATGCGGCGGAAGAGCAACACGGTGGCGGAGGGTCGTCAGAATCCCTGCACGAAGGAGCGGACGTCGGCGGGGATGTCCTTGGGCAGGTTGAGCATGGTCCAGCGGAAGAGGCGGCCGATCTCCGCCTGCACGTCGGCGGGCAGCTTGCGGTAGCTGGGGCTGCCGGTTTTTGCCTTGGTGGGCGCGATCATGTATTTGCGCGAATAGATCTGCGGCTCGGCTCCGGTCGTGGCCTGCACGATGTAGTCGTCCATCTGCCAGTGCAGGCTGTGGAAGGGGCCGTCGGCGTCACCCTGCTGCCAGACGCTCAGCTCGGTGCCGGGGCGGCCGGCGAAAACGAGTCGGTGCATGCCGGGGTCCAGCTGGCGCACCTCATCGGGTGGGGTGGCGCGGAAGACACTGCCGATGGCCACCGGTTGCAACAGCTGGAGGTACGCCTTTTTCTCGGCGAAGCTGGCGAACCCGGCCGTCAGGCCCAGGCGGCAGCCGGAGGGGAGGTGTCGCACATGCGCGATGGTGCAGGGAAACTCGATCCAGGAATCCTCGATCATGAGGTGCAGTTTCGCGAGAGCGCCCCGGGAATAGGCCGGGCCGGAGACGCGCAGGCCCGCGCCACCGGGTGACAGGTCGATGATCTTCGCGTTGCGCGGTTCGCCCTCCACGTCGATGGTGGCCTGCAGGGGAAAGACCTTGCCGGGCGTGTAGCGCTGCTCGCGCCGGCGTTCTATTTCACGGATGTGGGTTTCCTCAAAACCGAGTATGCGGCTGAACAGTAGCACCCGGGACAGCTAGTGCCGTCCCCCGCATAAAACAAGCCCGCGCATGCGGTGGCCCGGTCTTGCGCGGAGAGAGGTTTGGCTCATGGTGCCCATCCATGACCCCCAACGAATCCGCCCCCGTTTCACGCCGCACCGCCCTCAAGATCATCGGCACCGCCACCGCCGCCGCCGGCCTCGGTCTGCACCGGGCGGCGGCCGCGACCGGACCCGCGCCGCTTGGGTGGGACCTGCCGCCGCTGGGTTACGCCTACGGCGCACTGGAGCCGCACTTCGACGCGCGCACGATGGAGATCCACCACACCAAGCATCATCAGGCCTACATCACCAACGCGAAGAACCTCCTGAAAGACCACCCCGACCTCCTGGCGCGCGGACCCGAGGCGCTGGTGCGGGATCTGGCCGGCGTGGCGGAAGCGATCCGCACCGGCATCCGCAACAACGCGGGCGGGCATGTGAACCACGCGTTCTTCTGGAAACTGATCTCGCCGGTGGCGGTCGTGTCCGTCCAGCAGCTGCCGGTCGTGATCGCGGAATCCTTCGGTTCGATGGACGGGTTCAAGAAGCAGTTCGCCGATGCCGCGATGAAGCGTTTCGGCAGCGGCTGGGCCTGGCTCAGCGCCAAACCGGATGGCACGCTCGTCATCCACTCGACGGCCAATCAGGACTCGCCGCTTTCCGATGGTCTCTCGCCGGTCATCGGCCTCGATGTCTGGGAGCACGCCTACTACCTGCATTACCAGAACCGCCGCGCGGATTACGTGGCGGCCTTCTGGGACGTGCTCAACTGGACGCAGGCCGAGGTGAACTTCGCCGCGGCGCGACGCGCCTGACTCCGCCATGGGGGCCAAGAATTTCACGGAGATCGGCCTCCCGGCGGCGCGCCGGCACCTGTTTCTCTGTGTCGGGCCGGATTGCTGTTCGGCCGACGATGGTCAGAAATCCTGGGAGCATCTCAAGGCGTCGTTGAAGTCATGCCCGGTGCCGATGATGCGGACCAAGGCGGCGTGCCTGCGTCTGTGCAGTGAAGGCCCCTGGCTCGTGGTCTATCCCGAAGGCGTCTGGTATGCGCAGGTCACGCCCGAGCGGTTTGATCGCATCCGTCGCGAACACCTGGAGGGCGGCATCCCCGTCAAGGAGTGGGTGCGGGCGGTGCAGCCGCTGGGCGGCTGACCGGTGCAGGCTCAGGCCTGCGGGGCGGAGATCGACGTCGGCACCGAGACGGACGTGCCGCGCGTGAGGGACTTGGAGGCCAGCTGGCACTCGGGGCAGACCCCGAAAAATTCCAGCACATGGCTGACCTGTTCGAAGCCGCGGTCCTTGAGCTTCTGCTCGGCGTCGCCGGCCAGCACGTAGTCCACCTTCTCGGTTTTGCCGCAGGTCTTGCAGACGATGTGGTAGTGCCGCGCGGTGTCGAAAGTCTGTTCGTAAAGGCAGGTGCCGTTGTGCAGGTAGCTGCGGCGGACCATGCCAAGCTCCTCAAAGGCCGCGAGGCAGCGGTAGATGGTCACGAGATCACAGGAATCGACGCCGACCTCCTGATGGATGCGCTCGATGCTCACCGGCCCATTCTGCTTGAGCAGGGTCTCCACCAGCGCCACGCGGGGCTTGGTCACGCGCATGCCGGCGTTGCGGATGCGGTTGCAGGCCTCATTCAGGAAAGACTCCTTGGTGCGGTTTTCCTGTGCGCCAGCAAGCGGATGGTTGGATTGGGTGGCGGCGATCATTTCAAAATCCTAATGACGAAAATATGCCCGAACTGCTTGGAATTGCGAGACTAAGTTTGATAATCAGGAGTCAAAAAGCGTAAGAATATCCGACGGTTTAGAGGAATCGGTTGAGAGGTTGCGGCGACCGGTTTGCTGTGCTAGCTACTCCCGTGAACGAACTTAAATGCAAGACCTCGAATTTGCCGAAATCGTCGGACTGATCTGCAAGGAAGACAACCGCTTCGACCGCAAGGCGTATGAATTTGTCCGCCAGGCGCTCGACCACACGGTCAAGGAAGTGAAGCGCAAGCAGCCCGAGAGGACGGGCAAATCCCAGCATGTGACGGGAGCCGAGCTGCTCACGGGCATCCGCGACTACGCCCTCGATCAATACGGACCTCTCGCCAAAACTGTGCTCAACAAGTGGGGTGTGCGCCGCTGCTCGGACTTCGGCGACATCGTATTCAATCTGATCGAATACAGCGTGTTCAGCAAAACGGAGAGCGACCGGCGCGAGGACTTCGCCGAGATCTACGATTTCGACGAGGCTTTCGTGAAGCCGTTCCAACCTGCCCTGGGCCGTCGCGGCCGCCGGGCCCCCGATCAATCCTGAACCGCCTGCTCCGCTTCCGCTCAATGCCCCAATCCCGCTCCGCCCGCCCGCGCGACCTCGCCCTGCTCGAGAGTCTCTGGCGCGAATCCATCGAACGCTACACGCTGCCCAACGGTCTGACCGTGCTGCTCAAGTCCGACCACTCCTCCCCGGTCAGCTCGGTGCAGGTGTGGGTGAAAACCGGCAGCATCCATGAGGGCGCCCACCTCGGCGCCGGTCTCTCGCACTACCTCGAGCACATGCTCTTCAAGGGCACCGAGCGGCGCGCCGGCCGCGAGATCTCGGCCACCGTCCAGGCGCACGGCGGCTACATCAACGCCTACACGACCTTCGACCGCACCGTCTATTACATCGACGTGCCGGGCAACCACACCGGCGTCGCCATCGATCTGCTGGCCGACGCCGTGCTCCGTTCCACGCTGCCCGCCGACGAGGTCGCCAAGGAGAAGGACGTCATCCTGCGCGAAATCGACATGTGTCTCGACGATCCCGACCAGCGCCTCTCGCAGGCGTTGTTCGAGACGGCGTTCCGCACGCATCCCTACCGCCAGCCGATCATCGGCCACCGCGAGGTGTTTGCCTCCGCCACGCGCGATGACCTGCTGGGCTACTACCGCACGCGCTACGTGCCCAACAACCTCGTGCTCGTGATCGTGGGCGACTTCGATGTCGCGGCCACCCGCGCGAGCATAGCCGAGCACTTCGGCAAGGCTCCCCGCGCGCGCCTCGCTCCCGTGCTCGTGCCCGACGAGTCCGCGCAGCTTGCCCGTCGCGACATGCACCTGCATGAGGACGTGCAGGTCTCACGCGCCGGCCTTGGCTGGCAGATCCCCGGCCTGGCGCATCCCGACACACCCGCGCTCGACATGCTCGCGATGGTGCTCGGCCACGGCGACAGCTCCGTTCTCTGGCAGGCCATCCGTGAAAAGTCGCGCCTGGTCCACACCATCGACGCCATGTCGTGGAGCCCGGGCACGAGCGGCCTGTTCTACATTTCCTATCTTTCGGATCCGGACAAACGGGTGCCCGCCGAGCAGGCGATCCTCCGCGAGTTGGACCGCGTTGCCGCGAAGGGCGTCAGCGCCGCCGCCCTCGCCAAGGCTGTGCGTCAGGCCGTGACCTCCGAGGTCAACATGCGCAAGACCATGTCCGGCCAGGCCTCGCGCCTCGGGGCGGGCGAGGTCGTCGTGGGCGACGTCAATTACACGCGCCAGTATTTCGAGCGGCTGTTCGCCCTCACGCCCGCAAAACTGAAGCAGGTGATGCGCACCTACCTTGTGCCGGAGAAGCTCACCGTCGTCTCCTCCAATCCGACAAGTGCCGCCGCCGCCGCCGGAGAGGCGGGCTCCCGCAAGGCTGCCTCCCTTGATTTCGAGGAGATCAGGCTGCCCAACGGCGCGCGCCTGCTGCTCCAGCCCAACCGCAACCTGCCCAGCCTGCACTTCCGCCTGGCCTTCGCCGGCGGTCCGATGTTTGAGCCGGCGGGCCGCCGCGGCGCCAACGCCCTGCTCGCCACGCTGCTGGCCAAGGACACGGCCCGCCGCTCCGCGGAGGAAGTCGCTCGCGCCATCGAGGCCGTCGGCGGTTCCTTCCATGAGTTCTCCGGGAACAACAGCTACGGCCTCACCGCCGAGGTGTTGCCGGGCGACGCCGCGCTTGCGCTCGAACTCATCGGCGACGCCGTGCTGCGGCCGGCCTTCAAACCGGCGCGGCTTG
>JAUPWC010000130.1 GCA_030916665.1 Verrucomicrobiota bacterium | reverse complement strand
CTGCGGCAGCGGTCGCGGCCCTACCTCTTCTCCAACACGATCCCGCCCAGCATCGCCGCCGCTGCGATCAAATGCCTCGAATTGCTGACCGCCTCGACCGCCTTGCGCGACAAGCTGCACGAGAACACGCGCTTCTACCGCGAGGGACTGACCAAGGCCGGCCTGAATATCAAGCCGGGCACGCACCCCATCGTGCCCATCATGCTGGGCGACGCCGTGCTCGCACAGAAGGTTTCCGCGCGGCTGCTGGAGAAAGGCATCTACGCCATCGGCTTCTTCTTCCCGGTCGTCGCGCAGGGCCAGGCCCGCATCCGCACGCAGGTCTCCGCCGCCCACAGCCGCGAGGACCTCGCCTTTGCCATAAACGCGTTCAAGGAAGTTAAGCAAGAGTTTGGGTTCTGATGCCCATCAACTGTCATCCTGAGCAACGCGAAGGATCCAGCAGCACAATCGCAGCGTGACACGTTTTGGATTCTTCGCTTCGCTTAGAATGACAAGACCGATGCCTTCGCCCGCCCAGTTGAAGAAGCTTCAAACCGTCGCCAAGGCGGCGGCAGTGAAGGCTTACGCACCCTACTCCAAGTTCCGCGTCGGCGCGGCGGTGCTGACGGAATCGGGCAAGATTTTCAGCGGCTGCAACGTCGAGAACGCCTCCTACGGCCTGTGCAACTGCGCCGAGCGCACGGCGATCTTTAGCGCCGTGGCCGCCGGCGAGCGCAAGTTCAAGTGCGTGGTCGTCTATACGCCGACCAAGACCGCCACGGCGCCCTGCGGCGCGTGCCGGCAGGTGATCTACGAATTCGGGCCGAAGATCCGTGTGTATTCCTTCTGCAACGGCCCCGACCGCATCGACGGCTCGATCCGCTCGCTGCTGCCGGCCGCGATTGGGCCGGAGGATTTGGATTGATGCAGGGCGGGGTCTCCGAACCCCGCCTTGGCTTTGTGGGCGGCCAGCTTGCTGGCGCCACGGTCGTTGCAAGGTATTCGTGGCGTGAGCAAGCTCACTGCCCGCCGCGAAAGGCGAGGTTGCTTCGCCATCTCCGCCAAGCCTCCGTCGGAAACCCCGCTCTACAGCGAATCCGTGAACTTGCGCAGCTCTTCCGCGTAACGCGGGCCGGTGAAATCAGCCAGGCCGCTGTGCGGGCCGCCTTCGACGAAGAGCCTGGCTTTGCGCGCGGTGACTGCATCGTAAAGTTTCTCGCCGTGCCAGAACGGAACCGTGCCGTCGGCCATGCCGTGGATGACCATGACCGGGCAGGCCAGCGCCGGCACCTTTTTCAGGTTCTCAAACTTGTCGGCCGGGATGACCGGGATGCGTGTCATCACGCGATAGGCGCTGACGAAGGCACCTTGCAACACGATGCCGGCCACCGGCTGCCGGCGCGCGAGTTCCACCGCCGGACCGCCGCCAAGCGAATAGCCGAAGGGCACGATCCGGTCGGCGGGCACGCCCAGTTGCTTGCGCAGGTGGGCGTAGGCCAGCTCGGTGTCGGCGTAGAGATTGTGCTCGTCGGGCGTGCCGCCGCTCAGTCCGTAACCCCGGTAGTCGATGGCGAAGACCGCATAGCCGGCCTTCACGAACTCGGGCAGGTATTCCCCGAGACTGCCGAGGTCCTCGTAGTTGCCGTGGAGGTAGAGCAGCGTGTGCTTCGCCGAGGGATTCGGCCAGTGGCGCGCCATGATCTTCACCCCGTCCGGCGCGGTCAGCGTGATGTATTCCGGCCCCGGAGAGTATTTCAGCGGCGGACGCGGGAACATCATGCTGAGCGACAGGTGGTGCGCGCCGACGGCGCAGACCACATAGACGCCCGCCAGCAGGAGCAGGATGCGGCCGAGACTGAGCAGAACATCAGGCATCTTCAGCATGTCATTCTGAGTGAAACGAAGAATCCACCCCAATGTGCGGCTGCGCTCGTCATGCTGGATCCTTCGCTCCGCTCAGGATGACAGGTTGCGGACGTCAGGGCTTGCCAAGTGCACTCTGCGCCTCAGCCAGGACCTCGGCCCGGGGCACTTCACGTTCGCTGCGATCGGTGAGGTTGCGGATCTTGACGACGCCCTTGGCCAGTTCGTCGCCGCCGTAGATGAGGGCCAGCTTGGCGCCGGACTCGGAGGCGGCCTTGAACTGCTTGCCGAAGGCGAGATCCTTGAACGGATATTCCACCCGCAGACCCTCTGCACGCAGAACCTGAATATCGGCGAAGGCCGCCCTGCGCTCCGCTTCACCTCCGATGACCACGTAGATGTCGGGTCCGCCTACGTAGGCGGGCGTCAAGCCGCGCTGCTCGAGAAGCAGGCCGGTCGTGACGTCGCCGATGGCGAAACCCACCGCCGGCAGGTCGGCGTAGCCGAGCTTCTTGACGAGATCGTTGTAGCGTCCGCCGCCGGCGAGCGCTCGCAGGTCGCCCTTGCGGTCAAAGGCCTCGAACACGAATCCCGTGTAGTAGGCCAGCCCGCGCACGACTCCGAGATCGACGGCAATAAAATCGGCCAGGCCCATCGCGGCGACGCCGCCCAACACCTTGCGCCAGTCGGTCAACCGCGCGGTGATTTTCTCCGAACCCAACGGAGTCAGCGTGGCTTCGAGTTCGGGGAGGCTCTTGATCTTCAGAAAAGCCAGCACCTTGGCCTTCTTGTCGTCCGCGAGCGCACCGTGCGCCTCGACGTAACCCTTGAAGGCGTCGTCGCCCATCTTCTCGTAACGATCCACCGCCGAGAGAATGCCGCGGGTCTGGGCCTCGTCGAAACCCAGCGCCTCAAGGTAATAAAACCAGAGATTCCGATCACTCAGACGGACGTAGAAGTCGTCCTTGGTAAGCCCAAACCCGCCCAAGCACTGGATGAGCAGCGCGATCAGTTCGATCTCGGCCTCCGGGCCGGCCTCGCCGAAGATGTCGGCGTTGAACTGGTTGAAGGCGCGAAGCCGCCCCTTCTGTGCTCGCTCGTAACGGTAGAATTCCGCGATGCTGAACCACTTGATCGGGCGCTTCAACGCGCCGGCCTTGGCGCCGACCATGCGGCAGACCGTTGGCGTCATCTCCGGCCGGAGCGAGACCTGACGGTCACCTTTGTCGGTGAAACTGAACAGCTGGCCCTCGATCTCGTCACCCGACTTGGTGGTGTAGAGCTCGAGCGGCTCGAGCACGGGCGCGTCATATTCTTGGAAACCGAACGCGTTGGCGGATTTGCGCCAGCCGTTGAAGATATGCTGACGACGGGAGAAATCCTCCGGGTAGAACTCCCGGAAGCCAGGAAGCGACTGAAAACCGGCCATTGCGGTCTAAAGCGGAGAGACGCGGGCTCAGGCCTCGTCGTCTTCACCATCAGCCGAAGCAGGCGCCGGCGGGTTGGCCTTCAGCTTCTCGAGGCTCAACGCCTTGATCTTCTGCTTCAAAATCTTGCCCGACTTGAACTTCACCACGGCGCGCTCCGGGATGACGACCTCGGTCTCGGGCTTGTTGGGATTGCGACCGACGCGGGCCTTGCGGACCTGCACCTCGAGCACGCCGAAGTTGCGAAGCTCGACGTTGCGGCCGGCGGCCAGCGCATCCATCACGATATCAAGAGTCATCTGCACCGTGTCTTGGATTTGCTTCTGCGGAAATCCCGTCTTTTCGTAGATTTCCAGAACGATCTCACGTTTTGTCAGGTTGGTGGACATGGCGAGCTGGGGTTAAAGTTAAGTTCGTGGGACTCTTACGGCACAAATAATTCACTACCCAGTGCTTGCGTCAACCGCAAAGCCGCACAAACCCTAAGTCTTATCCATGCCCGATCCGAAGGCCGTAAACAGCATGTTTGCCCGCATTGCCGGGCGTTATGACCTCGCCAACCACCTTCTGAGTGGCGGCGTGGACCACTGGTGGCGCCAGCGGCTCGTCCGGGTCGTCCATGACGCCCATCCCGGAGCCATTCTGGACCTCGCCACGGGCAGCGGCGACGTGGCCTTTGCCCTGGCCGACGGGTTGCCGCCCGAAGCACGGATCACTGGCATGGACTTCTGCCAGCCCATGCTGGACGAGGCGGTGAAAAAACGCACCGGCAGCACCCGCTGGAAGGGAATCGAGTTCCGTCAAGGCGACGGCATGGCCCTTCCCCTGCCCGACCAGGCGTTTGACGCCGTCACCATCTCCTTCGGTCTGCGCAACATGGCCGACCGGCACAAATCGTTGGGCGAGATGCGCCGCGTGCTGCGCCCGGGCGGACGGCTCTTTGTTCTGGAGTTCTCCCAGCCCCATTTCTGGTTTCGCCCCTTCTATTATGCCTACTTGAAGCTGGTGCTCCCGATCATCGCCGGTGTCGTCACCGGCGACCGCACAGCTTACGAATACCTCGGCGGCTCGATCGAGTCATTCCCGGGCCGCGAAGCCATGAGGAGCGAGATTCTACGGGCGGGTTTCAAAACAGTGCACGCCACTCCCCTGACCTTTGGCATCGTGGCCCTGCACGAAGCCGTGAACTGAGCCCGGACACCGGTCGGAAATCAGTTGAAGGATTTGCCGCAACCGCAGGTGCTCTGGGCGTTGGGATTGCGGATCTCAAAGCCCTTGCCCTGCAAACCGTCGTCGAAGTCGATGTTCGTGCCGCTCAAGTAGGCTAGGCTCGTCGGGTCCACCAGCACCTGCACGCCTTCGGTCTCGATGGTCTGGTCGTCCGCCTTGGGCAGGTCGAATGACATGCCGTATTGGAAACCGGAGCAGCCGCCGCCCTCGACGAAGACGCGCAGCTTTTTCTGGGCATCGCCTTGGGCGGCGTGCATCGTCTGCACCTGCCGGGCGGCACGGGATGTGAGGGTGATCATGCGGCGCAAGCTACGGTCGCGAAACGGCCTGTCAACCTGCGCAGCTGATGGCAAATCAAGCCCTCAGCAGGAATCGTGCAATATTCATGCAGAGTTCTTGCCACGCACTGCGCTGCACGCTTTTGTGAACGCCGTGTCAGGCCTCAAACACATCTTCAACGAAATCCAATACGAGCTGACCCGGAAGATTGCTGAAGGCGGCATGGGGCTTGTTTACGAAGCTCTCCAGCGTGGTTCCGGCAATTTCCGCAAGGTCGTGGCCATCAAACTGATTCGGGAAGAGTATTCGAGCATCCCCGAGTTCCAGAAGAACTTCATCGGCGAGGCCCGACTTGTGGCCGACCTCATCCACACGAACATCGTCCAGACCTACCACTTGGGCCAGGTGGGCGGGCAGTATTTCATGACGATGGAATTTGTGCGCGGGGTTAACCTCGAACAGTTCATCGAGCGCCACACCGAGCAGGGACGCCAGATCCCGGTGGACATCGCCGCCTTTATCGCCTCCCGGGTCTGCCGCGGACTCAACTACGCCCACAGCAAGCGCGACAGCGACGGTCGCCTGCTCGGCATCGTCCACCGCGATGTGAACCCCAAGAACGTCATGCTCGCCATCGAGGGCGACGTGAAGCTCACCGACTTCGGCATCGCGAAGGCCTTGGACCTCATGTATAAAGAGGAAGGCAAGGTGATCCCGGGCAAGGACGAGTATCTTTCCACCGAGGGTGCCAGCTATGCCGTCACCGACGGGCGCTCCGATCTGTTCGCGCTTGGCATCGTCCTCAGCGAAATGCTGCTCGGCCGGAACATCTTCCGCGGCACCAGCCGGCTCGAATCGCGGCGCAACATCCTGACGATGCCGCTGCCGAAGTTCTCCGACCTCCGTGCCGACATCGATCCCAAGCTTGAGACCATCCTGCTGAAGGCCCTGCAGCGCGACCGCGACAAGCGCTACCAGAACGCCTACGAGATGCTCACGGAGCTGGAGCTTTACCTCTACAGCGACCGCTACGGCCCCACCAACGAGAAACTGGCGGTCTATCTCGCCGAGGTATTTCCGCCCGACAAGCCCGACACCACCCCCTCTGTCCCGGCCTCCTACCCCACCCGCGGCTAACTTCGCTCACCCGTTGTCCCCATGAGCGGCCCCGGACTCAACCAGAGCTTCCAGCAACGGCAGACCCAGCAATTGATGCTGGCGCCGCAGATGCGGCAGTCGCTCAAGATCCTGCAGGTCGCCGCGCTCGATCTCCGCGCCACCATCCAGGAGGAGTTGCAGGCCAATCCCACCCTGGAGGAAATGCCGATGGACGACGTCAGCCTCGAAAAAACCGCTCCGACCACCGATGAGGGCGCCGCCCCCGACGACGATCCGCGCGCCGAGATGGATTTTGGCAAGGACTTCCAGATGCTCGAGAAAATCGGGCAGGACTGGCGCGACCACATGTCCGACACGGGCGGCGTCCGCCAGAGCTCCACCGAGGAGGAGGAACGCCGGCAGCACTTCTACGACTCGCTCACCACCGAGACTTCGCTCCAGCAGCACCTGATGCAACAGGCCGAGTTGGCCGACTGCTTACCGCCGGTGCTGGAAGCCCTGCGCTATCTGGTTGGCAGTCTCGACGACCGCGGCTACCTCACCTCCACCCTCGCAGACGTTGCCCTGCTCAGCAGCCTGCCGCTCGAGACCGTGCAGGCCGCCTCTAAGCTGCTGAAGAGCTTCGATCCTCCGGGAATTGGCGCCGAAAACCTCGGTGACTGCCTTCTCACCCAGCTTACCCACCAAGGACGCGGAAAATCCGTCGCCGCGCGCATCGTGCGCGACCATTTCGAGTTGCTCGTCCGCCGCCGCATCCCCGACCTCTCCCGCAAGATGGGCCTGTCGCCCGAGATCATCCAGGAGGCCGTCGAGATCATCGGCACACTGGACCCCGCGCCCGGCCGCCGTTTTGCCGAGGATTCCAACCGCGTGGTCGTGGCCGACGTGAGTGTCGAAAAGGACAACGGCGAATGGGTGGTCATGCTCAATCAGGACTACATTCCCCGCCTGCGCCTCAGTAGCACCTACAAAGACCTCATCGCGAAAGGCAAGCTGTCCAAACATGAGGGCGACTACCTCCGCGAAAAACTCCGTTCCGGAAAATTCATCATCAATGCCATCGAGCAGCGCCAGCGCACGATCGAGCGCATCACCCGCGAGATCATCAAGCACCAGCACGAGTTCTTCGAGGAAGGCGTCTCCAAGCTGAAGCCGCTCACCATGACGCAGATAGCCGACATCATCGGGGTGCACGAGACGACCGTCAGCCGCGCCC
This sequence comes from Verrucomicrobiota bacterium, assembly GCA_030916665.1. GTDB lineage: Bacteria > Verrucomicrobiota > Verrucomicrobiia > Opitutales > Opitutaceae > Lacunisphaera. Next base: position 401 of record JAUPWC010000130.1, on the reverse strand, counting down.
TCGCCAACAAATACATCAAGACCCCGCACGGCGTCTTCGAGATGAAGTTCTTCTTCACCTCCGGCTACCAGTCGCAGGCCGGCGAGGCGGTGGCCAACACCAGCGTGAAGGAGATGATCGCCGACATCGTCGCCGGCGAAGACCCCGGTGCGCCGCGCAGCGACCAGGAGATCGTCGGCCTGCTCGACGTGAAGGGACTGAAGATCGCCCGCCGCACCGTCGCCAAATACCGTGAGGAACTCGGTCTGCTGCCGAGCAACCTGCGCCGGCGCTACGACTGATACCATTTCCGACTCTAACGTATAATAACCTCAGGGTGAAGCCACGGAAAGTCGGTGAGATTGCGCAGGCGTTGGCGATCTGCCGAGAGTTCTTCGAGTTGGGTTTTTAGCCGAACTTCG
>JAUPWC010000129.1 GCA_030916665.1 Verrucomicrobiota bacterium | reverse complement strand
TCATCCGCAGGTAGACCGGTTCGCCGCTGCTGGGCTGCAGCACGACGAAGTCGCGTCCGGCCAGCGCCTTCGCGCCCCAGCTCGCGGCCTGATCGGCCGCCACGTGACCGCGCTCCACGGTCTGGTAGTCGAGCACCTGCTGGTAGGCCCGCTCGACCGCCTGCACGTCGGGCACCAGCAACGTGACCGCGACGATGGCGCTCAGCATGGGCGGGACCTCGCAGGGACGGCAAGCGCCCGATCATAATCGAGCGCAACCCGGATAGGTCTTTACCGGCCTTGTCCCGCCCCGTGAGGTGTGATTACCTTTCGCGCGAAACTGCATACGCAGGAGTTGGCCCGACCATGACCATCGATCTCGGCCTGCTGATCCTGACGGCCGCGTCCATCGGCTTCGTCCACACGCTGCTCGGTCCGGATCACTACCTGCCGTTCGTGGCGATGTCGGCGGCCCGCGGTTGGACCACTCGCAAGACCCTGTGGATCACCAGCCTGTGCGGCCTCGGCCACGTGCTGGGCTCGGTGGCGATCGGCGTAGTCGGCATCGGCATCGGCGTGTCGCTGCACAAGCTCGAGTGGATCGAGGGCGTGCGCGGCGACGTGGCGGCCTGGCTGCTCACGGGCTTCGGCCTGGCCTACCTGGCCTGGGGACTGAAGAAGGCGTGGCGTTCGCGACCGCACGTGCATCCGCACGTCCACGCCGACGGCACCCTGCACCAGCACGTTCACCAACACGAGCGCGCGCACCTCCACCCCCACGTGGACGCAGCGAAGGCGCGCAGCATCACGCCGTGGGCGCTGTTCGTGATCTTCGTGCTCGGACCCTGTGAGCCCCTGATCCCCGTGTTGATGTATCCCGCCTCGCAGCACAGCGTCTGGGGCACGGTCGCGGTCGTGCTTGCCTTCGGTATTGCGACTATCGCCACGATGCTCGCGGTGGTTTATCTTGCGGGTCGCGGCCTCGAGCGGTTGCCGCTCGACACGGCCGAACGCTATTCGCACGCGTTCGCCGGCGCCGCCCTCAGCCTGTGCGGGCTGGGGATCGTGTTCCTGGGACTGTGAACGGGGGAGAGATGCCCGAACTGATCAAGCACGCTCGCAGCCGTGAAGCGCAAGCCTGGCTCAAGAAGGAAATCGCCGAGCAGAAAGCCCGCTACCGCAAGATCGAGCACGAGATGAACGTGACGATTGCGGCGCAACGCGACAAGTGGATCGAGGCGTTCCTCGAGCGGATCCAGACGCGCGGCTACAACGTCCACTTCAACATGCTGCGCAAGATCAAGCCCGAGGAGATCCCGAAGAGACCGAAGCGCAAGTTCAAGGTCGTGTTCTGAACCGCGTCGCGTCTCTCGAGGAAGTTTCCCATGGCCAGACCGCACATCGAACCGTTCGTCGACCGCACCGTTCCGTTCAAGAAGATGACGCTGCCCGGGTTCCCCAAGGGCATGCACTACAAGATGCTGAGCCTCGACACGGACACGGGCGCGTGCTCGATGACCGTGATGTTCGAGTCCGGCTACGCGCTGCCGCCCGGCATGAGCTACTCCGAGATGGAGCTGTTCGTCATGACCGGCTACATCGAGATGGACGGCCAGCGGCACGGGCCGGGCACCTACATCTGCCTGCCCGCCGGCGTGAGCCTGCCGGCCATGAAGATGCCGCGCGGCATCACCGGCCTGCTGTTCTACAACTACGGTGAGCCGTCGTTCGTCGAGAGCGACGCGGATCATCCGCTCGCCGAGCGCCACAAGCTGATCAAGGTCAACGCCTACGACGACCTGCAGTGGAGCGCGACCAATTTCTTCCCGGCCACGGCGCCGGGCTGCATGGTGAAGATCCTGAAGTTCGACGAGCGGACGCAGGCGTTCACGTTCATGTACTGCATGACGCCGAACTTCTGGCAGGACAACATCTCCTACCACGACTGCGCCGAGGAGGCCTACCACATCTGGGGCACGTCCTGGATGATGCAGTTCGGCGAACTGCCGACCGGTGGTTACTTCTGGCGACCGCCCTACATCAACCACGGCGCGTTCCAGTGCAAGCTCGGCACGCTCGCAATCGGGCGCACCGACAGCCAGCTCTACAACCACTTCCACTTCAATCCGTGGACCACGGCCGACGAGAACCGCGAGCGCGCCGGCGCCCGGATGCTGGCCTGGAAGCCGGATCTGTATAAGTGGGTGGCCACGGGTGAGCACAACCACCCCGCCGATTTCGAGTTTCCGCACGCGCATTTCAACGAGAAGGGCGAGCGGATCTTCCAACACCACGAGGGTGGCGATCTCGATCACAAGCATAAGTAAGGAGGTGCCGGTGTTACGGTTTCGGTTCGTCCGCGTCCGGCTGCCAGCCGACGAACCGCATCCTTAACGCCGGCACCTCTTGCCATGCCCGGACCTGTGCAAGGATTGGTGGTGCTGGACCTGAGCCGCATCCTGGCGGGCCCGTGGGCGACGCAGGTGCTGGCCGACTTCGGCGCCGACGTCATCAAGATCGAGCACCCGCGGGGCGGCGACGACACCCGCCAATGGGGACCGCCGCATCTCGCGGATACCACGGGCCAGCCGACCAGCGAATCGGCCTACTATCTGTCCGCCAATCGCGGCAAGCGGTCCGTCGCGATCGATTTCAGCCAGCCGGAAGGGCAGGAGCTGGTGCGCCGCCTGGCGGCCGGTGCCGACGTGCTGATC